>JAIRPU010000036.1 GCA_031256815.1 Spirochaetaceae bacterium | reverse complement strand
GCGGCGGTATGCTTTGCGTGCAAAGCATACCGCCGCCTGCGAGAAGGCCGCCGTAATGCGGCCATAGGCGCGCAATTACCTGCCGCCGCAGGGTTGAAGATCACAAACCGCGTCATTATGACACATAGAATTTACAATTTTGATACACGATTGCAAAAATGACACAGCGCGCTTTAATCATAAAAATCAATATTTTATACGCCATGTTTTAACTGAATTTGCTAACTTGTTATTTAATAATAAAATAGCTGTTCTTTTTTAACTTTTATTAAAATCAGCGTAACTTGGCACGCTTTTTGCTGTTATATAAATAAAGGCGCGTTGCGTCTAAAAAAAAATAATTTATTAATTGTGAGGTTATTATGAAATCGTTAACTATGTATCATCCGATGGAAAGCGTAAGGACTCTGGTCGATATTGACCGGCTCATCAATTCGTTTTTTGACCATCCGGGCGAAGCCAAGCAGGGAAACGCGGGTTTAAGCGGCTATCCACTGGTAGATGTTCGCGAAACAGACAGCGGCTATTTTTTTGAAGCGGCGCTCCCCGGATACGACGAAAAGGACGTCGAAGTAAATATTGATGGGAATAGTCTGACAATCGAGTCAAAAAGCGGTCAGAACACAGAAAAAAAGGATGCAGAAGGCAGCTACCTTTTACGGGAGCGTTACATAGAGTCTTTTTCGCGCTCGTTTAAATTGCCGGATAATGCAGACCCTTCGCAGATTGACGCGAATTTTAAAAACGGGCTTCTAACGCTGGAGATAAAAAAACGCGCGGAATCTCAAAAAAGGGCTATTGCAATAAATTCAAAATAGTGTTATACTAAAAACAGTTAAGGTTGTTATTGAGAGAATACTGAAATAGTGTTATACTATATTATGCGTGCTGAAAAGTTTTGTTAAAAAAGTTTTCATCATAATACTCCTTAATTTAAAAAAGATGTAAAAATCATTACAAAAGAATAAGCCCCGTGTAACTGACACGGGGCTTTTTTATTGACACGGGGCATAAAGCTGTGGAATTATAAAAATATGAATAAGAGCGCCAGTTTTACCGCGCCCCTGCTTGCTTCCAGGCTTTTGTCTTCAAAAATAAAAGAGCTTAAATTTCTGTGGAATGGCGCTGCGCCGGAAGCCGGCCAGTTTTTTATGCTAAAACCGCCTGGCGCACGGACTTTTCTTTGCCGGCCTTTTGGCGTCGCGTCTGCGGAAAACGGCGAAATTTCATTTATAATCGAAGAAAAAGGAGAAGGCAGCGCCGCGCTGCTTGCGCTTATTCCAGGAGCGCCTGTTGAACTTACAGGGCCGCTTGGCAACAGTTTTGAGCGTTTAATTCCGGCCGGCGCTTCCAGGCTTGCGCTTGTTTCCGGCGGTACAGGAATTGCCCCATTAAGGCATCTTGCGGCGCGCCGCGAAAATTTTGAACCGCCCCGGAATGGCGCAGAGTGCGCTTCATCAATAAACAAAATTCAAAAAATCAGTTTTTTTGCAGGATTTAAGCATGGTTTTAATAACAAAACTATAAATCCTCTGTTTGAAGGCCTCCTCCCATTGGTTGAACATTTTGTTTTTGCGTCGGAAGACGGTGTTTTTCCAGAATTATCCGCTAAAACAGGGGCTTTATCCTGCAAAACCGCGATTTGTTCTAATCATAAAGGTTTTGTAACAGATTCGCTTGGCGAAGCTTTAAAAAAAGAAAAATTTGACGCCGTTATTGCCTGCGGCCCGCCCGCAATGATGTCAAAAACAGCGGCGCTTTGCCGGCAGGCGGATGTTTGCTGCATTGTTAGCATCGAGCGGCGAATGGCCTGCGGCGTTGGCGCCTGTCTGGGCTGCGTTGTAAAAACAGTTCACGGCAACCGGCGTTGCTGCGCAGACGGGCCTGTGTTTAACGCCAAAGAAATTATATGGTAAAGATAAAAATTTGCGGAATTTGCCGCGCTCAGGATGTAGATTTTGTAAACGAAGCCTGCCCCGACTTTGCCGGTTTTGTATTTGCTCCAGGCAGACGCCAAATAGACGGCAAAACCGCGGCAAAATTCAGGGAAAACCTAAAACCGGAAATAGCTTCAGTAGGAGTGTTTGTAAATGCCCCCCGCGAAGAAATAATCAGGCTTTTTAACGAAAAAACAATAAGCATAGCGCAGCTTCACGGAGAAGAAGATGCCGCCTATATAAACAGTTTACGCGAAGAAACCGGAATGTCTGTTATTAAAACAATAAAGGCAAAAGATTTAAGCGCGCTGGAGATAAAACAGGCTGCCGGCTCTTATAAAAACGCCGCTTATATTTTGCTGGATTCCGGAGCGGGAAGCGGCGCTGTTTTTAACTGGGACTGTCTTGCGGGCCTCCGCTTTGAGCTTCCCTGGTTTCTTGCCGGCGGTATAAATTCTTCAAACATTGACGCGGCAGCCGCGTTAAACCCATTTGGCATAGATGTTTCTTCAGGAGCGGAAACAGACGGCGTAAAAAACCGTGAAAAAATTATAAGTTTAACGCAAAAAACACGCCAAAATTGTGTAAGCGCGCTAATTCTCGCCGGCGGCAAGGGCAGGCGCATTGGTTACGACAAAAAAAAACTTGTTTTACGCGGCGAATCCCTTATTGAAACGCAAATTAGTCTGTTAAAAGAGTTATTTCCGCAGGTTATTGTATCTTCAAACACCCCTTTTGAGCAAAAAGGGGTTACCGTTGTGCGCGACACGATTGGCGCCGGCCCTCTTGCCGGAATTTACAGCGCAATGGAAGTCTGTTCAGGCGAATATCTCTATGTTGTAGCTTGCGATATGCCGTTTATATCGCCGCATTATATTCACACTGTTTTAGCCGCAGCGCGGACAGGCTCTCCGGAACTTGTTGCCTCAAGGCGTCCGGACGGATTTATAGAACCTTTTAACGCGCTTTACCACAAGAGTTTGCGTGCTTTAATAGGCGAAGCGCTTATGCGCGGCGAATATAAAGCGGCCAGGCTTTTTGATAACGCAAAAACAACACTGATAGACGCATATAGCCGGCATGAGTTTTTTAACATAAACACAGTAGATGATTTGTCTGAGGCGCATGGTGCGTCAGGATAAAATTCCGATTCTTTTGTGAAATCTGTTAAGAAGCGCCGTTTATATTCCGTTAAATTAAAAAATGGACTTGTTTTATAACTATAAGTGAATATATAATTTAACGGAATCCGATGTTTAAGAGTTTTATCTTTTTGGCATATTTTTTGTGCTGTTCGTTTGCTCCGTTGTTTCTGTTTGCCGAAAAATTTAATTTTGAGGCGGACAGGATGACGGGCGGACGCGCGACAGGGCGCGAGACTACCGTCCTTGTCGGAAACGCGCAAGTTGTTTCGGATAATCTTTTTATTAAAGCGGATAGAATAGAAATTTCCGGGAAAGACAACCGTTTTATCGAATGTTCCGGCGCTGTTTCGGGGCGCGATGAAAAAAAACAAATCTTTTTTACAACAGACAAGATGCTGTACGACCGCAACTCAAAAAAGCTGGTTATGGAAGGCAATTCATCACTGGAAGATAAAAAAAATGAGGTAGTTGCGCGAGGGCGGCATATTGAATATGATGACGGTACAGAAATAGCGATTTTTCAAATTTCTGTGCGAATGTTTAAGGACGATATTGTTTGCCGTTCTGAATATGCCGTATACCGCCGCGATGCTAAAATACTCGATTTATCGGGTTTTCCTGTGGTATACAAAAAAGATGATGAGTTCCGCGCGGACCGCATCAGCGTTGATTTAGACACCGATGATGTGATAATGGAGGGTTCTGTTTCCGGCGCGATTAAGGAATAGGAATGGGGCTGGTTAGTAAATGTAACGCGGCGTTAGATACAAGCAAGAAGCCGGGGCGACGCCACGGCCTTATTTCGCGGGCAGCCGGCGTATTAAAAGATGAGCTTCAATCCACGAACTCTAAACATGACGCCGCGCCTGCTTCAAAACGCGCGTTAAAACCGCCGGCTGTACCCGCAAAACCTGCCGCTCCTGCTGCGACACCCGCAACGCCTGTTGCGCCACCCGCAAAGCCTTCTGCCGCGCCAAAGCCTGCTGAGGCGCGCGCGCTAAAACCGGTTACCATATCCGAGACAAAGTCTGCCGCGCCTTTCCAGTTCGGCGCCGAAAAACCGGCTGCCGTTCCGGTGTTAAAGCTTGAAGCGCCTCAGAAAGCCGCACAGCGGCAGGCAACTGAGTGGCAAGCCGCGCAGCAGATAACGCCGCAACAGGCCGCGCAGCAACAAGAAACGGCGCGGCAACAACAGGCGGCTACGCCGCCGCAGGCAACGCCGCAGGATTTTGTAACGCAGCCTGCCATACAACAGGCAACGCCGCAGGAGACCGCGCAGCAACAAGAAACGGCGCAGCAACAAGAAACGGCGCAGCAACAAGAAACGGCGCAGCAACAAGAGGCCGCGCCGCAGGCCGGACTGCAGCAGGAAGCTGCGCCGCCCAAAGAGGCGGAGCAGGCAGAACTTTTAAAACAAAATAACGAGGCAAAAGAACAAGACGAAAGAGGCGTGCGCGCAGAAAATCAGGCAGAATTTTCAGACCGGAGAGGCCGGCGGCGTTCGCGGCCGGAATTTACCGAAAAACACGGTGAAAACAAAGCCGAAAAAGAAGAAAAAGACGAATTAAAAGTCGAGATAAAAAAAGAAGAAGACAAAACAAAAGACGAAAAAGCCGCGCAGGACAATGGTTTGAATCAATTTGTCGACCGCCGTCAGCGTTCTAAACCTGAGTTTGACGAAAAAGGCGAAGATAAAAGAAAGGGTGAAAGACGTGTGCGCGGCGATGGCTTAAATGAATTTATCGACCGGCGCGACCGCCGCCGGCGCTCTCAATCAGACGAAGAGTTTACCGAAAGACGCAATAAAGCAAGCGAAGAAGGCGACCGCCGCCAGAGACGGCGCTTCGTTGAAGGTAAAAATACGCTAACCGTTATGAACCTCCGTAAAAGTTTTGGCCGTAAAGAAATTGTGCGCGGAGTAGGATTCTCCATGATGGGCGGCAGGGTCGCCGGACTTTTAGGCCCGAATGGCGCTGGAAAAACTACCATATTCTACATGATAGTAGGTTTTTTAAAACCCACTACAGGCGACATAAAACTAAACAATGTAAGCATTATTCGCGGCCCTATGTATCGCAGAGCGCGAATGGGAATAGCCTACCTGCCCCAGGAAGCGTCAATTTTTCGCAAACTTACCGTAGAGCAAAATATTTGGGCAATACTCGAAAGCCGGCGCGATATAAATAAAAAACAAAAAAAACAGAAACTAAACGAACTTATAGAAGAATTCAGCATAGGGCGAATACGCAGGCAGCTTGGCTACACGCTCTCAGGCGGAGAACGCCGGCGGACAGAGATTGCCCGTTCGCTCGCCATAGAACCTAAATTCCTGCTGCTCGATGAACCTTTTGCCGGAATAGACCCAATAGCCGTATTCGAAATTAAGCAGATTATAAAAAGACTCGCAGACGGCGGCATAGGCATACTGATAACAGACCATAATGTACGCGATACCCTGGAAATTACAACCGATGCGTTTATAATAAATCAGGGATTAATCGTAGCCCGCGGCGATAAAAATATAATTCTGTCCAATCAAACTGTCCGCGATGTCTATCTTGGCTCTGAATTCCGTATGTAATCCATTCAAAAACAGGCTGAATTTTTTACGTCAAAAAACTGCCTAAAGTGCAACTCTTTTTAAAAAATTCTGTCTAAATAAATAATTATGCTACTTCAAAAGTTTGCCGCCATGCCTTCTAAAGCGCAGGGAGGCGGCGTTTTCTATGAGGAACTAAGAAAAAATTTTGAAATTCGCGTTCCAGAGCGCTTTAATTTTGTCCGCGATGTAGTTGATGTCTATGCTCAATCAGAAGAAGAGCGCCGCGCGCTTGTTTGGTGCGATGACGCGGGTAACAGTATAACATTCAGCTTTAACGACCTGGCGTCAGAATCGGCCAGAACCGCGCATTTTCTTACCGCACTGGGCATAAAAAAAGGCGATGCGGTTATGCTCATCCTAAGGCGGCGTTATGAATTCTGGTTTTTTCTGCTGGCTCTGCACAGAATTGGCGCTATCGCTGTTCCCGCAACAAATATGCTGCTAAAAGAAGACATAGCTTACCGCGCTGATATGGCGGGAATAAAACTTCTTGTTACGCTGGAAGACGAAATTCTGCAAAACGAAGCGGAGAATGCGCTTTTAAAAAACAAATGCGAGCTTGTTACAACCGGAAACCCCCGTTCAGGCTGGCTGAGTTTTGAGCAGGGCGGCGTAACGCGGGACGGACGCGCAATACAGGGTTATAAATCATATTCTGATTTATGGACAGAGCCGCAGAAAAACGATGAGATTAAAAACAGCGATACAATGCTGCTCTATTTTACATCGGGAACATCCGGACATCCAAAAATGGTAGCGCATAACTTTACATATCCGCTTGGGCATATAGTAACGGCAAAGTACTGGCAAAATGTTGTCGATGGCGGCTTGCATTTGACAGTAGCCGAAACAGGCTGGGCAAAGGCAATGTGGGGTAAAATTTACGGGCAGTGGCTCTGTGGCAGCGCGGTTTTTGTATACGATATGCTTGCTTTTAAGCCCGCTCTTTTGCTGGAAAAAATGGCGCGTTACAAAGTTACAACATTTTGCGCCCCGCCGACAGTTTACCGCTATCTTGGACGCCAGGATCTTTCGGTATACGATTTATCCTCACTTAAACATTGCACTACCGCCGGTGAAGCGCTGGAACCTGAGCTTGCAAAAAGATGGCGTGAACTTACCGGAAAGATTATTTATGAGGGCTTCGGACAGACCGAGACCACTCTGCTGGTTGGAACTTTTACCGGAATGGAAGTACGGCAGGGTTCCATGGGTAAGCCCGCCCCGGGTTATGATGTCGATATAATAGATAACGAAGGAAATAGCTGTGATTGTGATACGCCGGGAGAAATAGTGCTTCGCCTAGATTCCGGCCGGCCTTTTGGAATGTTTTCCGGTTATTACAAAGAAGAAGAGCTAACGCGCGCCACCTTTGAAGGCGGTGTTTACCGGACGGGCGACATAGCGCGGCGCGACAAAGACGGTTATCTTTGGTTTTTGAGCCGCAAGGATGATATGATTAAAAGCGCCGGTTACAGGATAAGCCCGTTTGAAGTTGAAAGCGTGCTTTCAAAACATCCGGCGGTAATGGAATGTGCTGTAACCGGTGTAGCCTGCCCAAAACGCGGTCAGGCGGTAAAGGCAACGATTGTGCTTGCTTTCGGATGGGAGCCTAACCCCGCCTTATCCCGTGAATTACAGGAATTTGTAAAAAAACAAACGGCGTCCTATAAATTTCCGCGTATTATTGAATTTGCCGATACCCTGCCCAAAACGATAAGTGGAAAAATCCGGCGTTCGGCCATACGCGCCATAGATAAAATTTCTGCCTTAACCTCGGCAAAAAACCAGAGTTAAGATTAGCAGCTTTTTTATAAAAAAAAGTTGCCTCGTTTAAATTTTCATGCTATAATTTTAAGTTGAAATCATAAAAAATTCAGAAGTTTAACTATGAAGGAGAAGCTATGGCAGTAAAAGAAATTAAGACCACCTGCGCCTACTGTGGGGCAGGATGTCAGCTGATGTTTACCGTTGACAAAGCGGCAAACAAAATCCTGGACGTGCGTCCCGCTCCCGGCAGGACAAACGACGGTACAGCCTGTTTGAAGGGCTGGTATGGCTGGGATTACCTGAACGACCCGCAAATTCTAACCAAACGGCTAAAAAAACCGA
>JAIRPU010000148.1 GCA_031256815.1 Spirochaetaceae bacterium | reverse complement strand
AGGCTAAAGCGCCTGCATTGCAGGCGCTTTAATACCAGAAATATTTTTTACCTTTTAAATTTCATGGTATCCAGCTTTGCATCTCCGCGTATTATACTCATCCATAATTCTTTGCCTGCGTTTTCCCTAAGCGCTTTGTAGAACGCTGCCATATCGCGTACAGGAACATCATTTACAGCGGTAACAATATCGCCGCGCTGTAAATTGATTATGGCTGCAGGGCTTTTTTCTATAATGCGGACAACAACCAGACCTGAAGCATCTTTGCTCATTTTAAATGATGAACGTATATCTTCGGTTATTGGATGTACATAAACGCCTGGAAACAATTTATTATTCTCGCTTGCTACAGCATTGTTGCGGGCTTCTATTTTAACGCGAATGTCACGCGAAGCGCTGTCGCGTATAACGGTAAATGTATGCGTTTCTCCGGCGCGAAGGTCGCCGACCGCCTGCATAAGCCGCGTAGTATTTGCCATTGGCTTTCCGTCAACATGAGTTATAAAATCGCCTGGAGCTATGCCGCCCTTTTCGGCTGGAGACCCAACAAACACATCGGAAGCCAGCGCGCCATGCTTTCCGGTGAGCTTTAGTTCACGCAAAACTTCAACATCTTTTTCGGCGTCAATCAAACTAACGCCAAGCCAGCCATCGGAAATTTCGCCTTTGTTTATAAACTCCTCTATAGTGCGCTTTGCGTTGTTTATTGGAATGGCAAAGCCAATGCCTACAGAACCGCCGCCGGAATTGGACGCTATCCACATATTAATGCCAATAACTTCGCCGCGGATATTTACAAGCGCACCCCCTGAATTACCCTGGTTTATAGAAGCGTCTGTCTGAATATAATCATTGATTATATCGGAAGGCCCGCCGGTACGACCTACGGCACTGACTATACCCATGGTTACAGAAAATGAATAACCCATAGGATTTCCAACGGCTATAGCCCAGTCTCCAACCGATACAGAGTCTGAATCTCCAAGAACGGCAAGCGACAGTTTATCGGTTGTTTCAAAAGAGACCATCGCAAGATCCCGGCGGGTATCCCGCCCCACTAGTTTTGCCGGCAGCTCTTTGCCGCCGTCAAGTTCTACGGTAATTTCGTCTACAGCATTTCCGCCATCACTTACCACATGGCTGTTTGTCAGCGCATAATAGGTATTCCCGTTTTTGCGCACAATTATACCTGAACCAAGCCCCTGTGCGCGAAATTCGCGCCCGCCGCCGCCATCGTTATTTCCCTGCGGGCCATTTGGACCAAAAAAATACTCCCACGGAATTCCATTAAAGCTTGGAATCTGCTGTTTGCGGACGGATGAAGTCTTAAGCTGAACTACCTGCGGAACCACCCTTTGCGCTATGGCGCGAAACGCGCCCTGAATGCTCTCTGCGGTAGCAAGCGAATCAGCCGGAACAGCAACAGGCGCCGCCTGCGCCTGCGCCGTGTTTTTTGATTTTGAAGAGGCGCCTGTACAAGAAAATGTAAGAAACGCCAGCGAAAAACCAAATATAACGCCTAAAAGAACTAAATTAAAAACAAAAAAATTTTTTGAAGATAATTTACGAATAATATTCATGTTTTCTCCTGTCTATTGTTTTATGCGCGTATAATATAAAAAAAATTATATGCAAGAATGGTTACACCGCCTTGTGGTTTTTATAAAGCGTTTCGGCTGCTTTAAATATGGTTTCCAAAACATGGGGGATTTGCTCCTCATTTAAAGCGGAAAACGCAATCCTTAAATACCTGCCTTCAAGCGCAATTGTACCTATGCCATGATTGGCAAGCAAAAACTGCCTGAGTTCTTCCGCGCTGATTGTCGAACACTCAAAACTCATAAAATACCCTGAATTGAACGGCAGGGCGCGCAAAACTTTATGTCCGGTATTCGATTTAACAAAATTCTTTACCGCTTGATACCGCCGCCGTAAAATCTCACGGTACTGGCTTTTTTCTTCAGCCGTTTTTTTGCCGGCAAATGCCTTTAACAGCAAAAACTGCGCCGGCGTATTTGAACAGGAAACCGAAGAACGAATTGCGCCCATTAGCTTGCTTATTAAAGCATCAAATTGAACGCCCGTCATTCCTTTTGAACCAAAAGTTATAAGCGCAATGCGAAGCCCCCAAACATAATCTTCTTTTGTAGGCCCATCGGCTTTTACCGCAAGAATACGCTCGTGCAAGCCGCTTAAACGGCAAAAAATCGACTCTCTGGAAACATTTTCTTCGTAAATAAGCCCATAATACGCATCATCGCAGATAACAAGCACATCTGCGCCTTGTTCGGCAACGGATTTTAAACAGTTACAAATAGAATCCGCCTCTTTTTGTGTTGGAGAATACCCGGAGGGATTATTTGGAAAGTTAAGAATTATGCGCACAGCGCCGTGTTTTGCTTCCGATTCAATCGCGCAGGTTATAGCGTCAATATCGAGTCCGTTTTCTCCAAGAAAACGCACCGCTCTAAGCACCGCTTCTCTTCGTTCTTCAAAAATTAAACTGTAATTATCCCAACATGGAAAAGCGCTGACAAGCGGCGTTCCTTTTTCAAAAAAAAGATCGGCAATATAAGAAATTCCGGCGGTAATGCCTGGTACTACTACCGGTAACGATATAGTTTCTTTAGAAAGCGAAGGGTTTTTTTCAAGAAGCAGCTCCTGCCAAAGCCCGCGCACATTCTCTATTCCGGCGGTTGGCGCATAAGCTACGGTTTCCGCCTCTGTTAAATGCGGCAGATTATCGCTTAAAGCGGAAAGTATCATCGGTTTACCATTGTGAAAAGCCATACCTATAGTGGCATTTGCCTCTTTTGCGAGTTTTTTTGCCTCCGCGGATTGGGCTATAATTCCTTTTGGAAAATACATACGCCGGCCAAAATCCGAAAGCAGCCTTCCCGCAGTACAGCAGGAAAGCGTCGAATTTAATTCTTCCGCTATTTGATTCATGCGAGGATGATAAACCGAATCAGTTCATATTTCAAGAGCGCTTTAAACTAAGTTATTGAAAAATGGTCGGCGATGTCGGAACGCCATTCGGCGCGGGTTTCTGTTTGTTCAAGTTCTATGATTTTTTTTATCGTAAATCCGCGTTGGTGCCCATGTTTAAAATGAATAACGCCAAAACGTCCGCCGCCTATGTACGCTATCTGCTCTCCATCTTCTAATTGTTCGGAGCCGCAAACCCGCTTGCGCACACAATCAAAATGCGCGGCAAGCCCTGATATTTTATCTGTAATTGCCTCTGCAAGTTCTTTTACCGGTTCACCGCACAAAGGGCAGGGCGGGGATGGAATTGGGGTTTTTAAAAGTGAGGGCTCTGTCCAGCGCGGTCTTTTGGCAGACGGAATCTTGTTTTGCAAAGCGCTTTGACGGCGCGCGTTTGCCAAATAATCAAGCTCCCTTTCATTTTCTTTTGTCTGCTTCCTGCCGGACTCTCTGTTTTTTGAGCGGTTCCGCCTCCTGTTAGCGCCGGCGTTCCTCCCTGGCGTATTGCCGTTCTTCATTCTCTCCCCCTTGTGGGATTCCAACTATATCGTTGCTCAAAACTTGAGCAATACGAAAAATGGCCCCGTAAAGATAATCAGGATTATTTATCTTTTCCTTCAATTCCGCAACCCGCTCGGGCCCGGAAGCTTTTTTTCGGCTTCTGGTATAAACATCCATCATACTTGCTCCGACCAAGCTGACGCGATGTGTTTGACCGCATCCTTGCTAATAAATAAAATATCAAACCGAATCGCCATACCACTATATTGTCGATATTTTTGGCAAAAAAACTTAGCAGTTTCTACTATGCGCCTGCGTTTTTTTGAATTAATTGCCCGCCCCAAATCTTCTATCCCCTGTACAGTCCAGTTTTTTACTTCTACAAACACAAGAGTTTCCGCTTCTGTGCCTATAAGGTCGATTTCTCCTTCTTCAGAGCGGAAGTTTCGCGCAATAGTTCTTATCCCTCTGCGCATAAGTTCATGTACGGCAAATTCTTCGCCTATTCTGCCTTTTACAAAAGTTTTATTTTTTTTCACATATACTAAATGGTTTTTTTAAGCGCGGCGCTTCATTCTTTAAAACGGCTCTTTTTATAAAGCAAACCGCAGCTGCTGCCAATACGCATAAAAGCAGAATAATAGGCAGCGTGTCGCCAATTCGTGTATACAGCGTTGTGTGCGTATAAACAGGCGCGTCAACAACAATATATGCCGGTTTAAAAGGCGCTGCCATATCCAATATCCGGCCATTGTAGTCTATGGCGCAGCTTTGGCCGGATGTTGTAGCGCGAACCATGGCGCGGCCTGTTTCCACAGCACGAAATGCCGCCGCTCCAAGATGTGTCCATTGGGCGCTTTGACTTCCTGCCCAGGAATCGTTAGAAAGATTTACTATAAGTTCTGCTCCGCGCCGGACGCCTTCCCGCGATAATTCGCCAAATGTGTCTTCAAAGCATATCGGCGTTGAAAACGGAACTCCGGCGGCGTCAAAAACTACGATTTCTTTACCTGCATCCCAAAAACGCGAATCGTGTTCGATTAAAAAATTGTAAAATGCTGGAAAAAACCGTTTGTAAGGAAAAGATTCGGCAAAAGGAACCAGTCTGGTCTTGTAATAACGGTTTTTGAACTCACCGCCGTCAAAAAGAAGTACGGCATTGTAGGAAGCTGTGCGTTCAATTCCATTTTCGTCTAAAACAACTCTTCCTTCGTTATTTCCAAGCACAAAAGGCACGTTTTTTGAAGCCAAATACTCTTTTGCATTCAACACAAGCGCGGCAAAATCCTGGTCGGGACGGTAGCGGTCATGAAAGTAAAAACTTGGAACAAAGGCTGTTTCCGGCCATACTACTAGCTCAGGCGGCGGATTTTTGGCAAGCGCTTCGTCCGAAAGCCGTTTTAAATTTTCAAGTTCACGCCTGAACTCATTTAAATTGGATTTCCATGGAGAAGAATCAGGTTGAATAAGCGCAACCGGCACTCTTTTTTTTACTTCAGGAACCGGATAGAAAAAACCATAAAGCAGGGCAAAAAAAAATGGCAAAACGGACAGGGCCAATTTTAAATAAAGCGACGGTTTTAAAGAAGCTCTGGTAAAACCATGCGCAAAGTTTCCAAAAACCGCCTGTGGTAAAATAATAACCGCGCTTACAAGCCATACTCCGCCAAGATTGGCGCATATTATAAGCGGCGTAAAACTCCACTGTGAATAGCCTGCTATTCCGTAACTATAGCCTGTAAATCCAAATGTACGGAACCATTCAAAACAAACCCAAAGCGCGCATTGCGCCGGAGCCGCGCGCTTATGGAAGAAAATACCGGCAATCTTAAGCAATAAAAAAAACACCGCCCATTCAAAAGCGAATAGCAGGGCGGCAAAAATACCGGCAAGCGGATGATAAAACGAAAGCCAGTAATTCTGAAGCGTAACAGACAAGACTCCAAAAAATGCGCCCGCCAAAAGGCAAACACAGGGCTTCATTCTTTTAATGCAAAAGAAAACGCCTGTGTAAGCAAACCACAAAGCAAAGGGCAGGCCTTTTTGAATAAGCGGGTTTGGAAATGCTAACGCGCTAAGCAGCGCCGATATACCAAGCAATAAGAACGCAGGTATTACTCTGCATCTTTTGATTTTGGAATACTCCACACTGCCATTTTTAGGTCTTGCCCGGGGCGAAAACAAACCGCGCGGTGCTGATATGCCGGAACAATTTCGCCTGTGCGCGGATTTCGCGCTTTTTTACGGGCATTACGTATTTTTGGTTCAAAAGTTCCCATACCGCGCAGTTCAATGGTTTTGCCATCTACAAGCGCTTTTTTTATTTCAGAGAATATAATCTCATAGACGGTTTTTATATGGTTTTTATTAAAACCGGTTTGCATATAAACCGCTTCTATAATATCCGCCTTTCGGCATTTAGCGTCCGGCATTATGCGTTAGCCGCTTTAAGAATATTAAACCGTTTTTGCATACGGGATTTTTTCCTCGCCGCCGCGTTCCGTTTAACAATACCCTTTCGCGCAGCGGTATCTATTTTTTTTATCATTTCTTTAAGCGCGGCTTCAGCGTTATCCTGTTCTTTTTTTTGAACAAGCTGAACAAACTTTTTTACCGATGTGCGTAAAGATGATTTTACCGATTTGTTACGAAGCCGGCGTTCTTCACTTTGTCTGTGCCGCTTTGCCGCGGAATCCTTTTTTTGCGCCAAAACAATCCTCCTAGTTAAAATCAGACGGGCGGCGCTCGGTGCGTTTGCACTTTTCGCATTCCGCCAAATTCTTTATTTTGCCATTCTCAAACAGGGTCTTCATTTTTACTTCACCCCCGCATGAACAGAAAAACTTTTGTGTTGTACTCGTGGTACGGGCATTTTTACTTACTGCAGCCATAAATCACTCCATTATCGTTAGATAATACTCACATTCAAATCAATACGCAAGAGGGTAGTTCAAAATTCGGAATTTTTGTGAATATGTACATACCCATTGACGTTTTTATTTGTATTGTTATATAATTCCTGACTAAAACTTATGTGCTGCGAGGTAAGCATGGCAACAAAAAAGATAAAAGAAACCGAAGAAACAATAGCAAAAAAGCGAAGGGAGCGCGCCTACATTGGCAAAGATATTATCAATGTAATGGAGGTTCCCGATTTAATTGATATACAAACGGCATCCTACGAGCGTTTTTTACAGCGCGAAATAATGCGGAACGGCGAAAAACCGGCAATGCAAGGGTTGGAAGAAGTGTTTCGTACCAGTTTTCCTATCGAAAGCCCTTCTGGCGAGATGGAATTAAATTACGAATACTACACTTTAGACGATAATTCCATAAAGTTTAATGAGCAGGAATGTAAACAAAAGGGGCTTACATACGGAATAAGCCTTAAGGCAAGAATCAATCTGGCGTTCAGAAATACCGGCGAAATACGCCAAAAAGATATTTATATGGGCGATATTCCTGTTATGACAGGACGCGGCACATTTATTATAAACGGAGCGGAGCGTGTTGTGGTTTCGCAAATTCACCGTTCGCCAGGCGTTATTTTTTGTCACGAAAAGGGCGTTTATTCATCGCGGATAATTCCGTATCGCGGCAGCTGGCTTGAATTTGAAATCGACCAAAAACGGGAGCAGATTTGCGCAAAGATTGACCGCAAAAAGAAGATTTTAGGAACTATTTTTCTTAGGGCGATTGGGTTTTCGAGCCGTGAAGAAATTATTAAGGCTTTTTACAAGACAAGAACCGAAGAAGTCCGTGACGACGCGGAGATACGTGAAGCGCTTTCCGGCCAGGTTCTGGCGGCGCCTGTTTGGGTGGAGGCGGTTGAAGAAGAGCTTGCCACTACAAAAGGAGTTGTAGACGGTAAAAAAAAGCTTCACCGCGCAGGGGAAAAACTTCATCCGCATATTATAGACGAACTTGTTTCGCGCGGTATTGGCCAGGTAGAAGTTATAGATTTTAAAGCGGAAGGCAGCCTTAATACGCCCATGCTGCTTAATTGTTTTGAGCGTGAAGATATAAAACATTTAAGGGCAGATTCAGAAAGTGACGAACCCACAAAAGAAGACGCACTTGGAATTGTATACAATGTGCTTTTACCGGGCGAATCAATTACCGTTGAAAACGCCGAAAAAGACCTTAACGCAATGTTTTTTACTGAAAGGCGTTATGAACTTGGGCGCGTTGGACGTTACAAGTTGAATAAACGCTTTAGTTTTGACCCGCCGCTTGAAGAAATGGTACTTACAAAACAGGATATTATAGCGACGATGAAGCAGCTTATTCGTGTTTATAATCATGATGATATAGCGGACGACATCGACCATCTTGGCAACAGGCGTGTGCGTTCTGTCGGCGAACTTATGACCAACGAAATGAAAAAGGCGTTCAGCCGGATGGAGCGCATAGCTAAAGAGCGAATGAGTTTAAAAGAAACCGATACAATAAAACCGCAGGATTTAATTTCTATAAAACCTATTGTGGCAGCCATAAAAGAATTTTTTGGTTCAAGCCAGCTTTCCCAGTTTATGGACCAGGTTAATCCGCTTGCCGAACTTACACACAAACGCAGGCTTAACGCGCTGGGGCCTGGAGGGCTTTCCCGCGACAGGGCGGGTTTTGAAGTGCGGGATGTACATTACACGCATTACGGCAGAATGTGTCCAATAGAGACGCCGGAAGGCCCGAATATTGGGCTTATTGTGTCGCTTGCAAACTACACAAAAGTAAATGACTATGGCTTTTTGGAAACACCATACCGCAAAGTGATAAACGGCAAGGCTACAAATCAGGTCGATTACCTTTCCGCTATGGATGAAGATAAATACTACATAGCTCAGGCATCGGCAAAGCTAAACAAAGATGGCAGTTTTGCCGAATCGCAGGTTGCATGCCGTCATCAGGGGGACTATCCGACATGCGCGCCTAATGAAATCCAATATATGGATGTATCGCCCAAACAGATAATTTCAGTCTCAACATCTCTAATTCCATTTTTGGAACATGATGACGCCAACCGTACGCTTATGGGTTCCAATATGCAGCGGCAGGCGGTGCCGCTTGTATTTCCGGAAGCGCCTCGTGTTGGTACCGGCATGGAAGCAAAATGCGCTTACGATTCCGGTGTTCTTGTAAAAGCCAAACGCGCAGGCACGGTGCAGCGTGTTACTTGTTCAGAGGTTCGGATTTTACCGGATGAAGCCGATAAAAAATCAGAAAAAACGCTCGACATATACCCGCTGGTTAAGTTTCAACGTTCAAATCAGGATACGTGTTACAACCAGCGGCCAATAGTACGGGAAGGCGACCATATAGAAGCCGGCGATGTAATTGCCGACGGGCCTGCCACTGACGGCGGCGAACTCGCATTGGGACGTAATGTTTTGGTAGGTTTTATGCCATGGAACGGCTATAATTACGAAGATTCAATTTTGATTTCTGAACGTGTTGTACGCGAAGATATGTTTACTTCTATACATATTCAGGAATTTTCTACGGAAGTCCGCGAAACAAAACTTGGGCCTGAAAAAATTACACGTGATATTCCAAATGCAAGTGAAAAGAGTCTTGATTCGCTTGATGCTGAAGGTATTATTTGTATAGGCGCAAAGGTTAGAGCCGGTGATATACTTGTAGGAAAAGTAACTCCAAAAAGTGAAGCCGAAACAACCCCTGAATTTAAACTTTTAAATTCGATTTTTGGAGAAAAAGCAAAAGAAGTACGTGATAGTTCTCTTCGCGCGCCGCATGGGATAGACGGTACTGTAATAGATGTTCAGCGTTTAAAACGCAGCGATGGGGATGATCTTAATCCTGGCGTTGAAGAGATGGTTAAAGTGCTTATAGCCGCCAAACGAAAATTGCGCGAAGGAGATAAAATGGCAGGGCGGCATGGCAACAAGGGTGTTGTGGCAAAAGTACTTCCAATAGAAGATATGCCGTATATGGAAGACGGTACGCCGCTCGACCTTTGTTTAACACCGCTTGGTGTTCCGAGCCGCATGAACATAGGGCAGCTGCTTGAAACTGAGCTTGGCTGGGCGGGCATCAAACTGGACGAATGGTATCAAGCGCCTGTTTTTCAATCGCCTTCAACAGAGCAAATTGAATCAAAACTTGATGAAGCAGGACTTCCCCGCAACTCAAAAACTGTGCTGCGTGACGGACGTACCGGCGAGCCATTCGTAAACCCGATTTTTTGCGGAGTTATATACTTTTTAAAACTGAATCATCTTGTGGACGATAAGATGCACGCGCGCTCAACAGGCCCATACTCGCTTGTAACCCAGCAGCCTTTGGGGGGCAAAGCGCAGTTTGGAGGGCAGAGACTTGGCGAAATGGAAGTGTGGGCGCTGGAGGCATACGGCGCGGCAAACACGCTTCAAGAGCTTCTTACAATAAAATCAGATGATATGACCGGCCGCTCCAAGATTTACGAAGCGATTGTTAAAGGAGAGCCTTCTACTTCTGCCGGCATACCGGAAAGTTTTAATGTACTTGTACAGGAACTGCGCGGACTTGGGCTTGATATGACTATTTATGATGCTAAAGGTAAACAGATACCGCTTACAGAACGCGATGATGAGCTTATAACAAAGGCGGCGTCAAACTTTGTCGGATGATGAAGTTCCCGTCTCTTATCAAATTCCGCAAACTATTTTTCTGGGAGATAAGGGACGGTTAGTTTACCCGCTGGACGCTTATTTTTTTAATAAATGCGACCAGGTTATTCAACTTGAAAGCATAGCAAAACCGGATGAGGTAGTCATTCATCGTGTAGAACTTTCCCGTGGAAGGCTTATTATTGATTTTCAATGCTGGAAAACAGGAACGGTAACCTTACCGCCGGTGGAGATTGCCGGCCGTATTGTAGACGGCATGGAAGTTTATGTGTCTTCACTAATCGAAGGTAAAGATGCTGTTACAGTACTCTCTCCGGCGATAAAACCAATCATAGCGCCCGGGACGCTTTGGATAATGTCCGGCGGGGCGGCGGCTTTAATAGTTTTTGTTGCATGTACCTCGTTTTTTATATTACGCGGCGGGAATTTTTTTGCGGCATGGCGTGGCAACGCGCGAAAAAGACGTGCAATCAGAATAACACGCAAGGCGTTAAAAAAAATAAAATTGCAAATATTAAAAGGGCAAATCACTGCTTCTATAGCCCTAAGTGAACTTCTAAACGAATTTAGAATATTTCTTGACGAATACTGTGGGGTTCAGTGCCGGAGTCTTGTCCCCGATGAATTTTTAAAGCTCAGTTTTCCAGCGGAACTTCCATCAGGAGCAGATTCGCCGCGTTATTTTGCCAATTTTTTTACACGCTGCGACACGCTGCGTTTTAGCGGCGCAGGAATAAACACAACAGCGCTAAACAGTGTAATAAACGAGGTGGAAACATTCATAAAAGCGGCCGCGCTGCGCCAATAATTAATTTTCAAAAGAACTAATATCCAGAGCCTGGGTTATAAACAGTTGCTTTTGGTTGAGAAGGTCGATTTTTTCGGCTTCTTTTACACGTTTTGCGCCAAGTTCGGCAATAATCTGAACAACGGGTCTAAGCGGAACATCCGGATGCACATCAATAACACGCGCTATACGGCCATCACTTAAAGTAACGCCCGAACCAATTGGATACATTCCAATTACACGCAAAAAAACCTTTAAGGTTGCCGGCGCAAAATGAGCGGCATTTTCGGAAACTATGTTCTTCATTGCAATATAACCTATCATTGGATTACGATAAGGTTTTTCACAAATCATTGCTTCAAAAGCATCGGCGATACAAACAATTCTGGCGCCCGCATCAATGGCGCTGCCAACGAGTCTTTGCGGGTAACCTGTGCCGTCCCAACGCTCATGGTGCTGCAGCGCTATTG
The DNA here is from genome assembly GCA_031256815.1 of Spirochaetaceae bacterium. Lineage (GTDB taxonomy): Bacteria > Spirochaetota > Spirochaetia > Treponematales > Breznakiellaceae > JAIRPU01. The sequence goes on along the minus strand of JAIRPU010000148.1, from coordinate 10,036 downwards.
TGCCAACAGATGGCGAATATGCAAGCTCTCTTGTAATTATGTTGTAAGAAAGAGTTGTATGAGAACAGATTAACGCCGCTTCTTCAGCGCTTAACTCGCCTGCCTTTCCTGTAATTTCGGGAGGCAGCCGTAACATTCCAATATCATGCAACAAAGCGCCTGCGGCAACCTCCGGTATGCGTTCCAGTGCCATTCCCATTTCTCTTGCCATAACAATCGATAAAATTGCAGTATTTATGGCGCTTTTTGCAATATGATAGGTATTGTACGCGCCGCTTAAAACAAAGCCCAGGCACGAGGCACGTTCATCTTTTACAATTTTTAACAAAACTGAACTTATAGCCCAAAGCTGGCGCACAGAATGTTTTTTTTCCTTGTTTTCTTTTTTAATAACGGTTTCGCGTAAAATCCCATCGAGCTGTTTTATAAGGTTTCCGAGCAGTTTAGAAACCGCGCCGGCTTCCAGGCTGGAGGATAACTGGGATTCAGTGTTATCAGATTCTTTTAATGGAGAACCGTCTGGTGATAACGGCTCTCCGTCTGTTTGAACGTGGGTAACGCCTAGCGAAGCAAGTAAATCGAGATCTCTCTTTTGTAACGGGATTTCCGCTTCAACAAGAAGACTTTCACCATCAATGTATACCGGTTTGGAATAGCGTTGACCACACGCCAGTTTTGAAACGGCAATTAAATTCACGTTTATTCGTTTATGAGGTGCCTTCCCCTGTTGCAGCTTCTGCCGGCGCTGCCGTTTGTACAACAGCAGCGGGAATTACAGCTTTTGCCCTGATCGCCTTTGGGCCAAGTAATTCTTTAATTTTGGCGGCTTTTCCAATCTTTGTTCTGATATAGTAAAGTTTGGCGCGGCGCACCCTGCCGGCACGGCTTACCTCAATTCTAGCAATACGGGGAGAATGAACAGGGAACACCCTTTCTACACCAACCCCGTAAGAATTCTTGCGTACTGTAAATGTTCGTCCTGAACGTGAGTTTTTTATTGCAATGACAAGCCCTTCATAAATCTGAATACGCTCCGTCTTGCCTTCAACTATCTTAAAGTGAACCTTTACGGTATCTCCAACTCGAAATTCGTCAAGCTCCGGCTTCATTTGAGCCGCTTCAATAGCCCTAATCTCGTTCATTTTTACTCCTATTGCTTTCGCATTTTAGAATTTGCAGGACTTCTTCACTAAAGATTCCTGCTTTTATGCCTTTTTCAAGCAAATCAGGCCTGTTTTTTGCCGTTTTCTCAATGCGGCGTTCCAGCCTCCAATGGCGGATACGCTCATGATGTCCGGATAACAATATTTCAGGCACTCTAAGTGTATCGAAAACTTCCGGACGTGTCCACTGGGGGTATTCAAGTAAGCCGTCCGAAAAACTTTCTTCTTTAAGAGATTCACAGGTTATAACTCCTTCTACAAGCCTGTGTACTGCGTCCATAATTACCATTGCCCCAATTTCGCCGGATGAAAGCACATAATCGCCTGTTGAAATCTCTTCATCAACATACAGATCGATTATACGTTTATCAATACCTTCATAACGTCCGCAAATTAACACAAGTTCCTGCTCTTTTGAAAATTTATTTGCCTTTTTCTGGTCAAACAGAATACCGGAAGGTGAAAGATAAATAACGTGTTTTTGCTGTGTAAAAGACTCTTTATGAGAAAAGTCTTCGGAAAGTTCACGTTTTTTTACACCGGCGCTTTTAAGTGCAAGCGCCAATGGTTCCGGTAATAAAAGCATACCGGCACCGCCGCCATAAGGCGCGTCATCGCAGCTCTTGTGTTTGTCAAACGCAAAGTCGCGGATATTAATTATGCGGCAGTTTATGAGACCGCGTTCTATCGCCCGCGCCATTATAGATGAGCCAATATAGGCATTAATAATTTCAGGAAACAGGGTTAATACGGTAAAAGTCATAGTTTAATTATAATGGACGGCAAACATTTTGACATTATGTTGAAAGACGGTCAGCTTTCTAGCAGGCGGCTGCAAGGGCAGGGTAGTGCCGGGCTTTTGCAGTCGAAGGCGTGGCCGTTTTGCTTTGCAGGCAAAGCATACCGCCGCTCCCAACCTCACGCCGCCACACCGCGTCTGCGGTGTGGCGGCCGTTGTTCCGCGGCCTGCGCGTTGCGCAGGCCGCGGCTGGCGATAAGGCCGCGCGAAGCGCGGTCGCCTCCGGCAAAAATGCGCCCAAATAATAGGCAAATCTCTATCTAATTTAGAATCGCCTGATAGAGCGTACAAATCATTTGACCTTTTGGCCGATTAGTAGTATAATGAATCATTGTAAAAAAGATTATTTTCACAGGTGCGTAGAAAACAGCAGACAGTATATTGTATTGGATAATTCGCCGGTATTCTGCGGGCAAAAATGCGGTTATAGAACATTCCGCGGTTTTTTGACGCGGGAAACAGGTATGTCAATGCGGATGCGTCTTAAATATTTTGCGTGTCTATAGGTGGTTTTAGTGAGTAAAAGAGATTTTCCGCGAATTCATTTTTATGACCAGGATTTTGTTGATATTTATGACCGGACCTGGGCATGGGTTCAGGATTGTTGGGATAAGGGACCGGAAAACAGCGCAATAACAGGTAAGTTTTTTTCGTATCCCGAAAGCGAAACGCTTACTCAAATGGACGCTATTTTTTCTTCGTTTTTTTTGGTTTATTCAAACCGGATTTTTCAGGCAAATCCAACTTTAGATGTGTTTTATGGACGCCAGGAAGAAAGCGGTGCAATACGCGGCGCATATAATATTAAATCCGGAGCAAGCATCTGTGGTGAGGATAATCCGCATGGAATAGGTATTCCGCTTTTTGCATGGGCGGAATTCAACCTGTATCATAAAGCGGCAAATAAAAAGCGCATTAAAGAAGTGCTGCCAATTCTTGACCGTTACAATAATTGGATAGATTCTGAATTTAAGAACGAAAACGGACTTTACGAAGTTCCGGTTACTGCAACCGGTATGTTTAACGCTCCAAGAGAAGATGCGGTTTATCTTGTCGATTTTAATGCAATGATGGCGATAAATGTGCTTTATATGGCTGCTATTGCGGATATTCTTAACGATAAAGATTCCGGATTCCGTTATAAAAAACAGTACTTTTCACTTAAAACACGTATAAACAGCCTTATGTGGGACCCTGGCGACGGGTTTTATTATGATTTAGACAAAAATGGCAAACGCATAAAAATAAAAACCATTGCCGCGTATTGGACATTACTTGCGGAAATTCCAAATGAAGACAAGGCGGCGCAGCTTGTTGAAAAGCTAAAACTTCCTGACGTTTTTGGAACGGCGCACCCATTTCCATCTGTAGCCGCAAACGAAAAAGTATTCAGCGAATCTGGAGATGGTTATCGCGGCTCTGTGTTCCCGCACCTTAATTTTATGGTAATAAAGGGTTTGGAGCGCTACCAGCAGTGGGATTTAGCGCGTGAAAGCGCTATCCGCCATCTGTATTTTATTTTGGATTCGATGCAGGAAAACGAATCCGGCGTTAAAGGCTCGCTTTACGAAGCTTATAAACCGTTAAAAGAAGGCAAATCGGAGTGGTCGTGTGAGCCGCCTGCGAACTGGAGCTTTTTTCCGCGGAATCAGTATTTTACTTTTGTGGCGCTTTCTACAATATGCCTTACTGTAGAAAATATTGTTGGGCTTACAATTTCACTGCCGCGCAAAACCGTTGACTGGATTATTCCGAATATGGAAATTATGGGGATAGAAAATCTTTCGCTTAAAAAAAATCTTATTACCATACGTTCAATAAAATCAGTGCGCGGCTGGGAAATAAATCTGGAAAGCGAAAAGCTTTACTATTTTACGATAAATATTTTGAATCAAAAGAAGAAAAAGACTCTGCCGATACCTTCGGGCAAATGTTCAATGTTAGTAGATAAGTTGTAAAGACATTCCGGCGCAATAAAGCGCTGGTTTGCCTGCAGGAAATTTCGCGTAAATCAAATAAAATAATATGAAAAAAAATCCCGTATTGCTCTGCGTTGATATTGGCACATCTTCGCTTAAAGCGGCTTTTATTAAAATGGAAGATGATGAAAGCCGCCTTGCCGCGCTTTCGCGTATAGAATATCCAAAAGATATTTACAGCGCTGTTTGCGAAACAGGGCGTCCTGTAAAACTGCCTTCTGCAGAATGGGAAGCTGCGCTTAAACTGGCCATTGTTTCTCTGCTAAAAGACGCTCCTGCCGTTGAAATAAAAGCGGTTTGTATTTCCGGTAACGGGCCTACTCTTGTGCCTGTGGATTCAGGCGGAGAAGCGCTTTTAACACTGCACTGGTTTGGTAAAACCAGTGCGGCGGCGCAGGTTAAGTCATTTTTTTTACCGCATGTGCTATGGTTTATGGAAAAATATCCTGAATGTTTTTTTAAATCGGTGCGGATTTTTTCCTGTCAGGAATGGCTTTCGTACAAACTTGGCGCGGAAGCTGTAACAACGCTTCCGGCGGAAGGTTACCGCCCTTTTTACTGGAATGAACAGCAATGCGCGGCGCTTGGTATAGATATTGCGCTTTTTCCGCGTTTCGCGTATTTAGGCGAAATTACCGGTAAAATTTCGCACCGTGCCGCCATGGATTTTTCGCTTCCACAAGGTATTCCGGTTGTAGCGGGAGGCCCTGACTTTATAATGGCGCTTTTGGGGGCAGGTGTTATAAGACCTGGACTCGTCTGCGATAGGGCAGGTTCTTCGGAAGGCGTAAACGTTTGTATTACAGAATCCGAGGCGCTGCGTATTGCCGCTTCCGGCGCGCGTGTGCGAATACTGCCTCACGTTATAGAAAATTTGTGGAATGCAAGCGTTGTTTTACCTGAATCCGGCAGTGTTTTTGAACACTGGCGTGAAGAAACCGGCCAAATAAACACGGATTATGATGAAATTCTTGCTAAAATTATCCCGGACGACCCTGCCGCGCCTGTTCACCCTGTGTTACTTAAAATTACCAGCCAGCTAAACGAAGCGTTGTCCAAACTCGAAGAATCAGGGCTTGACACATCAAAAATGAGGCTTTCGGGCGGACAGGCGAAAAACCGGCGCTGGAATGCGCTTAAAGCGCGGCTTACTGGACGCAGGCTTTTTATACCGGAGATTTTAGACGCGGAACTGGCCGGTAACGCCGCTTGCGCGCTTTGTGCCATTGGCGAAGCATCGTCGCTTGCGGAAGCGTGCGAGCGTGTGGTTAAAATAAAAACAGAATTTTAAAACAGGTTCAATATAACATAATTTCCCTGTTTTTGGTGTTATATAATGCACATTCAGACAGAAAGCTTGACAATTTGCGCAAAAACAAGATAAGGTAAAGAAAAAATAAAAGCAGGTAAATATGAATCTAAATTACCGGAAATCGCTGTTTTTTGTGTTTTTTATATTGACGGTATTAAATGTGCAGTTTTTAGCGGCTCAGGCAGAAAATCAATTTTTAGCGCCGCAGGAAAACAAACAGCCTGAAGTAGATACGCAAAAAAAATACGAATTGTTTCAGTGGGATTTTAAGTTTTTTGGCGGGCTGATACTGAGTTTTAAAGATGAAAGCGCGATAATATCCTATGGAATAACAGATTCTATGAAAGAGGCTATTATGTCATACAAAAATTCAAGCGCGGCATACAAATCCTATGAAAAGAAAAAAATAGCGGGAAACATCATGCTTTGGGGCGGCATGGCAATGATTTGCAGCGTGCTGTTTATGCCGCTTTACTCAGAAAGAGGCATAAACGACGCCGTTTTTGATAACAGCACAAAGATAGCCGCAGGGCTGGTATGCGGCGGCTTTGTAATGGAATTTATAGGAGCGCTATTAAGCAGCTCTAGTCAGGAAAATCTTTTTAATGCTGTTAAACTATATAACAGGCATAAATTATACGATTAATATTAAATAATATTAAACCGTTTGAAATCCCGCTTCTGATACCGCTGTTTTTAGTGAATCCAGTGCAACGGAATCTTCGTGATTAACTTCGGCGTTTTTCTTTTTAAGGCTGACTTTGGCCTTTTTTACGCCGGAAACCGCTTTTAACGCAGATTCAACCGCTTTAACGCAATGCTCGCAACTCATACCTTCAATACTCAAAACAGTTTTCATTTTTTACTCCTTGTAATATTCTTTTGGATTTTCCATGGATGTTTCATCATGGATATATGGTTGTAACTCAATTTTTATTTCAATATAATCGCCGCCGTTTGAATCCTTTGCTCCAAGCGGAAAGTAGTATACAGACTCCCCAAATTTTACAGGTATTGTTTGCAGCGTGGTTTCGTAACGCAGCCCCTGCGATTCGTTTTGAAGCCAAACCTGCCCCTGCGCTACAAGCACCCAGCTTTCACCGCGAAGATAGGGCGTAAATTGAACCAGCACAATAACGTTGTTCCCTAAAAGTTTTATAGAAACAGGACGTCCTGGAATCGTTATTTTATCGTATCCGTTTGTCCAAAGTTCAGTGTTGTCATTTGAAAGAATTCGCGCCAAAAGCCGCATGGAAACAGCGCTTTTTTGCAAACCGCGCATAACGCCGCGTTTTGGATTTGGTATTGGCGCCGGCATGGGCGCTTCCTGTTTTTTACCGGAAACCGGAGAGGGCTGCGGTAGTGCGGGCTGACCGGGCGTCTCCTGCGCGGACAATCCGGTTCCCATTCCAAATATAAGCAATGCAAAAAGTTTATTCATATTTCACCGGTTCACCTTTGAGGTCTGAAGCTCTAATAAACCTCGGCCCTCCATAACGGTTAAATTTTTTGCTTTCCGGTAATTTTATTATTACAATATCTGAATCTGTTTCATCTTCCAAAAATTGAATTACATCGCGCATATCATGAGCCGGTAAGGCTGCGGCACCGTAACTCTCGCCCGCCGGAATATTAATTTGCGTTTCTTCAAGCGGAAATGCAGCGGCAGTCTGCGAATGTTCTGCGCCGCCAAGCCTGTAAAAAAGCCCGGCAAAACAGATAAACACGGCAAGCGCCGCCGCTGCCGCGACAGGTAAAGGCAGCCTTAATTCGCGCCGCCATAGCGCCGGCCGCGCCGCTTTACGAAATAAAAGCCGGGGTTCAAGCCGCTGCCAAACTCTGCCGGCGGCATCTTCCGGCTTACCGGAAACTTCGCTTAAACAATTTATTGCCCTGGAAAGTGACGCATATTCAGCGGTTTTTGACGCACATTCCGCGCAACCCGCAATATGAGCGGCAACTCTCTCTTTTATGGCAAGAGGAAGTTCATCATCAACATATACAGAAAGAATCTGATTATTGGGACACATAGTCAATCTCCATAGTCCGCTTTTAGCAATGACTGCAATTTTTCACGCGCGCGAAACACGCGAACTTTAACATTGCCTTCGCTAATACCAAGCACACGGCCAATATCCTTGTAATTTAATTCGCCCCACTCCTTAAGCGCCAGAACTTCACGCAAATTTTTAGGCAATTTTTCAAGCGCCGCTGATACATCACGCCGCTTTTCTTTGTTAAGCAAATCACTTTCGCCTGAATTTTGCGTTCTGAAATCCTCGTAAAAAGCCCGCTCGTATACTTTTATTTCGTACTGCTTTCGCTTCGCGTAGTTTAAAGCGGCATTTTTTACTACTCGTATAAGCCAATATTTTGCTTCGTCTATACTAGAAAAAACAATATTCTTTTCGTAAAAACGAATAAACGCCTCCTGACAAAGATCCTCCGCTGCCTCTTCGCTGCCAGCGATACGCCATGCAACACGATAAATCGTCGGAAATACCGCATCATAGATTTTTTTAAATTCGTTTAACGGCATTCCAATCAAAAAACAAACTCCCTTGAATTAGGTTACAAAATAAATACTTTGAGGTCAAGCGTGTTTTTTATCAGAGCAGAAATTCCGAATTATGCGCCCAATACTAAAAACCGCCAAAAGTGCTTTTGCCGCCGCCGGCCTTGCCTTTCCTAACTGAATTTAATTTTTGAAAAATAAACTGTAAATCCCAGCCTTCTGTAATTACTCTGCTGTTTATGTATACGGCAAAACTCATCGCGATATAAAGCGTCTCTGAAATAATAAAATTAATTCGTATAAGCGCCAGATAAACGCCGGATCGAAATTCCAAAAATGAAGAAAAATCGTCGTATATGCCCAGCGTGGCAGAACTTGTGTAAATAAATACAAGTGAAGCCGCGTTTAGCGCCGCATTCAGGGCAAGGCAAAAAAACGTAAGCGCCGCGCCTGAATACAAAGCGCCTGAAGCAAGAACTTCTCTCCGTCTTGCAAGCCGGCTTCCTTTCAAACGCTCCAAAACCCTAAGCGGCATTATAACTCCGCGGTAAGGCGAAAAACGCCGCCATAACAGGTCGCCCAAAAGTCCAAAAAACAATGCGCCGGAAAGCCCCGAAAAAAAATCTTTTATACGCGGACGCTCATAAAAAAAAAGTTTTGAACAAACCTGCAGCGCAAAACGCCCAAAAAAAGGTTTTAACCAAAACTCCATAAAAAGCATTATTATTAAAACACTGCCGTTAAACCATAATTCAGCATTTATCAATTTTAAAATAAAATAAATAAAACCCGAAGTGGCAATCATTGGCAGCGTAAAAAATAGCAGCAAAATCCAAATACCGCGCCGCCAAATAAGGACGCCAAGGTCGGCTGCCTCCCAAATGGAACGCGGCCGTAACTCCCAGCGCGGCGCAGCGTTCAAAACGCCCCTCCTTTAGAAACGGCGCAGTTATTCCGCCGCCTGCCGGCAAACAAAAAGTAAAGAGCAAGCAAAATCCACATTAGCGCGCCCGCATAATAGTGAATAATCGGGGCAATTTCGTGCCTCGACGACCAAAACGCCTCTATTACAGCGGCAACAAAAATTAAAATTGATGCGCCCGCTATAAGCGGAAACGCCGTTTTTCCCGCTTTTCCAAGCGCCGCGGCACGCGAAATTCGTTTTGTCGTAAAAAAAGCGCGTCCTAAAATAAAACCGGCGTTGGCGCTAAGCACTATGCCGGTAAGCTCAAAAGCGCTATGACCTGAAGTAAACGAAAAAAAAGTTTCGCTAAATCCAAGTCCAATAATGTACCCTGCCGTAGCGCCGATAGACACGGCATTTAAAACAAGAATAATCAGACTGCCTACGCCTGCCAGAACGCCGCCGGCAAAGGTTCTAAATGCAATTCCGGCATTGTTAAAAATATAAAATGCAAACATATCGGCATCTGTTCGGACTTCGCGCGGTTTTAAAAAATGTTCATTTTCGGGATTATACATCTGTTCAATTCCTGCCATGGCACGTGCGCCAAGAATACTTACCGTAAAGTCTTTGTTTTTTGCGCAGAGCAATGCAAAAAATATGGTTATTGTATAAAACAACAGGCAGGCGGCGGCAAAAGAACGCCAGTGAGTGCGAACCGCATTTGGAAACCGAAAAGCAACAAAACAGGCCGCTTCCTTAAAAGAAAACCGGCGCGCATCATTTAACTTAAACCCGCCGTCTAAAACAAGCCTGTTCAACCTTTCTATAAGCGCCGGATTAAAGCTATTGGCCTTTGCCGTGTTAAGGTCGCCTGTTAACTCTCTAAGCCGCCCTGGAAAAGAAGCTGCGTTTGCGCGAAACTCACGTTTTGATGCGTTAAGAGAAGCTTCAAAATTACGCCATGCCGTCTCGCGCGAATCGCGAAAATGCCGCTCTGTCAATTTCCGCCTTTTTTTGTGTATAAAAATGAAATCGCTGTTTTTGCGTCATACTTTGGCTGCCCGGGCAGAGCTTCTTTGGCGGTAAAAACCGAATCCAACCATGGTTTTACAATTTCGTTTGAACGCGCTTCTCCTAAAAGCGGATAGCGGTTTTCCAACATACAAAGCGCTTTTATTTCGTCAAATGTAAGAGCGGCCGGCGGTGTAATTACATTCTCCATTACAGGCGGCGCGGCTCTGCGTTCCACATTAAAACGCGCAATATGCGTATAAACAACAACAGTTCCTCCGGCAATATCGCCAAGCCGCCTAAAACCGGAAGAAGCGCAAATAGAAATGAATCCAATATGATACAGCATA
>JAIRPU010000041.1 GCA_031256815.1 Spirochaetaceae bacterium | reverse complement strand
CTTGTAGGAATCGGGCCATTCGCCGTCGCGCTCATAATCTCCGATTATGTTATGCAGTATACCGCTGTCTGCCGGGGTAAAGTCCTCGCCGAATTTTTCTTTCATTTCCGCTTCCCATTTGCGTTCGGCAACGAGCGGCTTAGGGCATATTATGATGACAATATCAAGCGGTTTTCTGAATTGCATTTCTTTTAGAATCAAACCCGCTTCTATGGTTTTCCCCACACCTACACTGTCCGCAATCAACAAGCGCGGAGTATCGGACTTTATTAGCTTTAACACGGGACGAAATTGATATGGCACAAAGTCAATGCGCGATGCGTGTAAAGAATACAGGCTATTTGAAGATGGACTGCAAATTTGACGCGCGGTAAGCGTTCGCAATAAATCATCAATATCGATTTTTTCAGAATTTTGCGGCAAAACCTCCAATTCAATTTGCCCGGGATAAAAAGTTTTTACCGACCCATTTATGAATACATGGTATTGTTTTGTATTTCCAATATCAGAAATAGACAGAACTGCGCCTTTTGTATTAGGGGCGCTCGTTAAATGAACAATATCATTTACGTTGACTCTGTTTTGCAAGAAGTCCTCCTAAAGACTGCGGATGCAATTGAACACTTACAATAAAGCATAACGCAATAATAGATATCGCCTTCAGTCTGATTCCGGAGGCTTCTTGCCTCCTTTCAATTTGTCATACAACAAGGCGTTAAGCGCCTGTTGGTAGCCTTGTCGCCGTGCGTCTTCCAATGCAAGCCTCTGCTCTATTGAATTACGCTTACGCAACTCTTCAATCATAGCCTTCTGTTGCAACAAGGACTCGAACTGCATCCAATCATCGCACCAGCCATGTAAATCATCATTAAAATTATGCATATTTCCTCCTACTTAAATGATTACCAACGGGCAAAGACAAATTGCCAGAAAAATAATACCCGCCACAATCCATAACATCCGTCTCTCTCCATTGCCAAAACTAATAGTGTTGAAAAAAAGGAAAAATGTCAATACTTTTGGGATGTTGCCATAGAAAATCCAGCCCTTACGATAAAAGCTAATATTAGGCTTTATATGACAAATATCAGAGACGTATTGTCTTCCAATCTGAAAAAGTTCCGGCAAGCCCGAGGCTGGAGTCAGGCTTTTTTGGCTGAAAAAGCGGAAACCTCAACTAATTATATTGGAATGTTGGAAAATACCGTCAAATTTCCTTCGTCCGGAATGATACAAAAACTGGCTTTTGCCCTGGGGATTGATCCGACCGACCTCTTTTCAAAGGAAATAGACCCTCTGGCAACTATGAAAAGTTACCAAAAAGCGGCTTTAGAGGACATTTATGAACTGTTAGGACGTTTAATTAGTGAAAAAATAGAAGAATTGAATAGTAAGTCTTGACTTTCCCGTGTCTGTGCGGGATGCCGTCCACAGGCGGCGTCTGCCGAGCGGCCACATCTCCTGCCCGCGCTTGCGCCGCTGGCGGTGAGGGCGCGGCCAGCAAAGCGCCGGAAGCCGGTTTCCCATTGGCTATGTACAGGCTTGTTGTAAACAGATTTGAATTATACAGTTGGATGATGAATAAAAAAATATTTAGAAGCACCACGGTTATTGCCGTGCGAAGGAATGGCAAAGTTGCCATGGCAGGGGACGGACAGGTTTCGCTTGGCGAAACAATAATGAAAAGCAGTGCGCGAAAAGTTCGAAAACTTGCAGAAGGTAAGATTTTATGCGGATTTGCGGGGGCCACCGCAGACGCATTTACTCTTTTTGACAGATTTGAATCGAAACTAAAGGAATATTCAACCGACATTTCGCGGGCGGCTGTTGAACTTGCAAAAGATTGGCGTACCGACAGAATGTTGCGTAAGCTGGAAGCGATGCTTCTTACAGCGGATAAAAACAAAATTTTGCTTGTTTCAGGCACTGGAGACGTTATAGAACCGGATAACGATGTGCTTGCCATTGGCAGCGGCGGAAATTATGCCTACTCCGCGGCGCTTGCCTATCTTGACGGCAGCGACTTTTCCGCATCAGAAATCGCCCGTAAAAGTCTTGAAATCGCCGGCGGTATATGCGTTTATACAAATCAAAATATTACCCTTGAAGAGCTTGTCTAGGACGCGCTGGTGCAAAAATTCGCTTCCGGTTTATTGATGGACTTCAACCGCGCCGCCTTTATTCTTGATACTGAAGCGGCATTTTACTCTGTAAACAAAAACAATCCGGAGCTGTCTGGCGGGTTTTCTTCAATTTGTATAGATTCGCGGCAGGTTAAGGCGGGCGCATTGTTTATAGCGCTTGCCGGAGAAAAAACAGATGGGCACCGCTTTGTAGAAGCCGCTTTTAAAGCCGGCGCAGCGGGGGCGCTTGTTGAGCTAAAAAAAATAGATGAATACGCGCTTGCTCCGGCAAGTAAAATTCTGCTTCCTTGCGAAAACACTCTTTATGCGCTGCAAAAACTTGCCGCCGCGCATCTTGACGAATTACCGCGCCTTTTACGAATAGGAATTACAGGTTCTTCCGGAAAAACAACAACAAAAGAAATTGCGCTTTCAATTTTTTGCCGTGAAAAACAGGTTATAGCAAATAAAGGCAATTTAAACAGCGAAACAGGCTTGCCGCTTTCTGTTTTTGAAGCGGGGCCGGAACATGAGGCTGGCATCTTTGAGGCAGGAATGAACCGTAAAAATGAAATTGCCGAACTTGCCCGCGTGCTGCGCCCGCAAATAGCGCTAATTACCAATATCGGAAGCGCCCATATTGGCAAAATAGGCTCGCTTGAAGCTGTTGCTAATGAAAAAAAAGCGATTTTTTCGGCGTTTACCGGCAATGAAACAGCGCTTATTGACAAAGGAGACGGGTTTTCTTCGTTTTTGGCGGAAGGGGTCAATGGAAAAGTTTTGTTTTATGGAGATGGTACCAAAATCGCCGCCGCTCATTTAAAAGCGGAACCGCTTGGACTTTTAGGCTGGAATATTGAATGGCAGGGTAAAAAACTGCGATTCCCGCTTCCGGGCGTACATAACCTAAAAAACGCTTTAGCGGCGGCGGCACTGGCACAAACGGCAGAAATTTCAGATACAGCAATTATAGAAGGGCTTGCGGATGTTAAACCGCTTTTTGGCCGCGCTGAAATTATCAGTAATGATGGAATTACTGTTGTGCGCGATTGTTATAACGCAAATCCGGAATCGGCAGCTGCCGCAATTACGCTTTGCGACGAACTCGACTGGTGTGGAAAACGTATATATGTTTTGGGCGATATGCTTGAACTTGGCGGCGAAAGCGAATCCGCTCATAAAAAACTGGGGGAGCATCTTGCCCGTTCCAAAGCCGACTTTATCTTTTTGTTTGGCAATGAAAGCGCTGCGGCGCTTAATCCAATTAATGCAGTGTGCAGGAATGTTTTACATACAAATAACATTGATACACTGCGCAGCGCCCTGAAAAAACAAACCGAAACCGGAACGCTTGTGCTGTTAAAAGGCAGCCGCGGCTGTGCGCTTGAACGCGCAATGTAATTAGAATTTTGATATTGGGGCAAATGCGCGTTCTTTCGGCCTTATTCTATACGGGTCTGTTTTGCATCGCTCCATAAATTTTCCAGTTCGTAAAAGTTCCGTTCTTTTTCGTTCATAAGATGAACAACAATTTCGCCAAGGTCTGTCCAGCTCCAGCCGGATTCCGGCATTGTTTTAACACCGGAACGGGACGCAAAGCCTTCTTCGCGAGCCCAGTCTTTTATACGTTTTTGCAGTCCCGCAAGATGAGCGCCGCTTGTTACGGTCCCTACAATAAAAAAATCTGTCCAAAACGCAAGCTCTCTTAAATCGATTACAACAACGTCTTTTGCCTTATGTTCAAAAAGCATATACGCCAATGCCAATGTTTTTTTATTTAAATCTTCCACGATAATCCATGCCAAGTATAAGTGTAAAATCCGCTTTGTATTCAATCGTTTGTAATTCAAAATCGTCTTCAGGTTTTTCATGTATAATTACATCGCAATTAATTATTTCCGCAAAAATCTCAGATTCTTCAGGATGATTAAAATGGTCAATAATTTGTGTGTGTTCGTAATCGTTGCGGTCGGTGTTTCCCACATTGACAACATCGTATCCAAAACCGCGGATTAATTCGGCTGTGCGCCCTGCAAGGCCGGAAATATTTGTGCCGTTAAGCACTTCAACAGTGATTATTTTACCAGAAACAGAACGATCAAGCTGGCGCGTTAACGCTATTAAAGTTTGACGCACAGCATCTTTTATCATCTCTCCGTCATAATGCGGAATTAAAAGCATTTGACCGGAAACATCACGATAATTTCCAATTACCCTCTGTACTGTCGCGCGGTCGGTATCTATACCGGCAAGCTCGTCGTATATTTTAATTCGTGTTTTATGATTCATATTTGTACGCGCAAGCGTACTAAGCCGCTTGTCAATTTGGGGTAATTTTATATAAGAGTTGCTTTCTCCAAGACGTTTTAAAAAACCTATAAAAAACCGCTGATGCCTCTGTTCAATGCTTTCGTTTTCGTTGCCTTCGTTTTCGTAAATTAAATAACGCTGCGATTTATCGCCGTCCAGCGTTATCCAGCCGGAAGGAAACAAAATCGAATTTTCTCCATTATAAAACGCAATAGCGCTTGGAATAAGAATTTTAACGCCTTCCAGCATATCAACCGTTTTTCCTAAATTGGAAAGTTCAAAAACCATCGTATGTTGAATGTCAATTCCAATTAAGGCTTCAATTTCGTCAGTATAATTTGAAAACTTTTTGCTGTTATAAACGGTATCTATACGGTCAACACGGTTAATTTTTTTTATTATACGCCCAACATTGCCTGGAATATCAAATATAGCGACACGGTGCGTTTTGTGATAATAAAAAGTTACATAACTTGCAAGCGGTTTATCATTATACTCAAAAACAAAAAGAATGCTTGTTACACGCTCTTCCGTACCCGATGATTTTAACAAATCAAACCGCGACGTAAGGCCAAGAAACATAACCGATACGCCGGCCAGAAAAACAACAATTATGGCTATAAGCAGCAATAAACTAACGTTTAGATTTGTTCTGCGCACTATCTTATAGAAACCGCGGCTATAATTTCTTCTAAAACCATATCTGCATTTTCTTTTGGAATCTGGCAAGTGCCAACCCTGCGGTGTCCGCCGCCATTGTACTTAAGCATTAAACTTCCTACATCAACCCGTGAAGTTTTATTAAAAATACTGTGGCCTGCTGTTATTACAGTGGTTGTTTTTTGCTTACCGTCCAAAATGGTTACAGATATATTTTGTTTTGGAAATAATGTATATAACAAAAAACGGTTCCCCGCATATATGGGGTCAACATTGCGTAAATCAACAATAACCGAGGTTCCGTTAATTACCGCGTGG
Source organism: Spirochaetaceae bacterium (assembly GCA_031256815.1). Classification (GTDB taxonomy): domain Bacteria; phylum Spirochaetota; class Spirochaetia; order Treponematales; family Breznakiellaceae; genus JAIRPU01. Next base: position 23,065 of record JAIRPU010000041.1, on the reverse strand, counting down.
TTTTTTATCATGGTTATAAATTTTTCCTGCTGTTCAAAATAAACTGCAATGCGTTCTTTAACGTCTTCTAAAGCCAAAATCTCATCTATAGGTTTTGAAAGCGTTGCGCTTGCAAGTTTCTTCATTAATTCAAAATTACTTATTCTGAATTCACGAAAGCGGCCAAGTCCCGTGCGCGGGTCGGTAATAAAACCAAGCAATATCCAGCCTTTGGGATTTTGAATTTCTTCAACGCTTAAATTGGCGGAATCTATTTTGTCGGCATATTGGACAATTTCGGCAAACTGTCCAAGTTTTGTATCGCCGCCATAGTAGTCATAAATAACACGCGCGCAGCTGGGCGCTTTTTGTGAGACGCCTTCAAAGCTAAACTCTCTGCCTAAACGTTCTGTTTCGCTTGAATGATGGTCAAACCAAAGCCCACAACCAGAAATATAAGGCACATTTGCGAGTATATCGTTTTTATTGACGTCAATTAATTCATCCTGAATGTCTTTTGGATGAACAAAAAGCCATTCATCAATAAGTCCAAGCGATTCTAAAATAGCGCCGGACGCCAAGCCGTCAAAATCGGAACGTGTAATTAAGCGCATAACCTTTCCTTCCGCACTCTTCTATAAAAAAACCAATTTTAGCCAAGACGGGGAATCGCCTGTCAGTCGCCGGCGTCCTTTTCCCCGCGTTCTTTGTATACAAATCAATTCAGCCAAGACGGGGAATCGAACCCCGGACCTGCGCATTACGAGTGCGCCGCTCTGCCAACTGAGCCACCTTGGCATTATCAAACTATTCCAGCATTAAAAGCGTTTTAGGGTCAAGCCGCAGCGGTTCTGTTACGTTTACATATTTGGTTCTGTTTTTTGTAACATAAAACCCAACATGATCAGGTTTCGGCTCCAAAACTATTACCACATCAACACAGTTTTCAAATTCTTTAATAACATTTGGAACACGATTCTTGTCATAATCATTCTGAACAGAACAGCTGTACCAAACGCTAATTCCAAGCTCACGGATAAATTCTTTAAACGTAGAAATACGCTCCTGGCTTGCAATGGAAAAATCAAAACCATCAATGATAATAGCATCGGCTTTAAACCCGCCGTCTACAATCATCGCCTTAAGGCTGGAACGAATAACATCGCTTGTTACGCCTTCCTGATTAAATTTAAGCAGAATACGATTGCGGTCAAGTTCTTCTTTTAACTCACGCTCATTGCCAACATTCTTCTTTTTTATAAATTCATTAAAAATATTTTCATACCAAACAAGCACATAATCAGTATGTTTTGTAAACGAAATATGAATTATTTTTTTCCCCTGCAAAAGTTTATCCAGCGCAATTTGCACAAGCACCGAAGTTTTGCCCATGCCAGGCGGCGAGCAAATAATGCCAAGTTCGCCTGCGCTAAGACCGCCGGAAATAGCTTTTTCAAAAGCCCGTACCGGACTTCGTTGTATTAATTCATCTTTAATCACCCGATCCTCCCCGCTAATTTTTATTTAATATAGTATATACACTGCTTTCCGCTTATTCAATAGCGCGAATCTGGCGGACTGCTGTTTTACGGCCGCAGGAGCCGGCTGAACACGGGACTGAACTAACCTAAAAACCACAAAAAATGCGTTAAAATACCTTTAAATATGTCCTGGAATGGTATATAATTTTAAAGTTGTTTTTCTTAGCTTTGCAAAAGGAACCGCGTTGAATACACATAATTTTATGCTCCCTTTAAGGCGTGAACAGACGGAAATAATTCGTGCAGGCGATGCGGTTTTGCTTTCCGGCGAACTGTATACGGCGCGGGACGCCGCTCACAAAAGATTTATCGAAATGCTTGACGCCGGCCTGCCTTTGCCGTTTCCTGTAGAAAACAGCGTAATTTATTATACAGGCCCAAGTCCCGCGCCTCCGGGCGAACTATGCGGTTCCATAGGGCCTACGACAAGCGGCAGAATGGACGTTTATACTCCGCGCCTGCTTTCTTTGGGATTACGCGCAATGATAGGGAAAGGGAACCGCTCGCCCGCTGTAATAGAAGCGATAAAATCTGCAGGCGCGGTTTATCTGGGCGCAATAGGCGGGGCCGGCGCATTACTGGCCGCCTGCGTAAAAAAAATTGAGGTAGCGGCCTTCGACGATTTGGGGGCAGAAGCTGTCTTTAAGCTGAAGGTTGAAAAATTTCCAACCACAGCATTAATAGACAGCCTTGGAAACAATCTCTATGTTTTAGGGCCTAAAAACTATCTTTTAAGCCGATTTGGCTAGTTTTTCGTAAATTTCCGGACGCCGGCATTTTTCTATGGAATCCTTGGTAACAACGACCCTTTTAAATCCAGACATGGAAGGTATTTCATACATGATGTCTGTCATCTGCCGTTCTACAATTGCCCGTAATCCGCGCGCGCCGGTTTTTTGTTTAATGGCCAGCTCTGCAATCGCGTTTACGGCATCATCGGTAAATTCAAGGTCTACGTTATCGTAAGCCATAGATGAACGGTACTGCTTTATTATGGCGTTTTTAGGCTCGGTTATAATACGTTTTAAGTCGTCAATTTTTAGCTCGTCAAGACAAACCGTAATTGGTAAACGGCCAATAAATTCTGGAATCATACCGTATTTTATAAGGTCGTCCGGATGAATATTGTCGAAAAGCTCCTTCATGCTGCGGTCTTTTTTTTGCTGATACTCCGCTCCAAAACCCATTGCATGATTTACAATTCGCCGTTCAATGTATTTATCAAGGCCAACAAACGCTCCGCCGCAAATAAAAAGAATGTTTTGCGTGTTTATTCTCAAAAGCTCCTGATTGGGATGCTTTCGTCCACCCTGAGGCGGCACAGAGGCTACTGTTCCTTCGATAATCTTTAAAAGCGCCTGCTGCACGCCTTCGCCGGAAACATCACGGGTAATAGAAACATTTTCGCCCTTGCGCCCGATTTTATCGATTTCGTCTATATACACAATGCCTCTTTCTGCGGCGGCAATATTTCCGTTTGCATTTTGAATGAGTTTTAACAGTATATTTTCTACGTCTTCGCCGACATAACCCGCTTCTGTAAGAGTGGTGGCGTCTACAATCGCAAACGGTACTTTTAATTTACGGGCAAGCGTTTTTGCAAGCAGTGTTTTGCCTGTGCCGGTAGGGCCGATAAGCAGCACATTCGATTTTTCGATTTCTACATCGTTTGGATTAAGCTGAGGATTCGCTATCCGCTTATAGTGATTATAAACCGCAACAGAAAGCGCTTTTTTTGCTGTTTCCTGACCAATAACAAACTGGTCAAGATACTCTTTTATCTCTACAGGACGTGGAATATCCTGTGTAAACTGCGCTGTAATCTCGTGTTCTTCGTCTAAAATGATTTTTTGACAGACTTCGATACACTCATTACAGATAAAAATCCCCTCCGGCCCGGCTATAAGCTTTCTTACCATATCGCCAGGTTTCCCGCAGAACGAACACGCCCTGTCGAAGTTTGACGCTCCACTTCTAAATTTTGCCATACCAGCCTCCTTACGACTTTTTTTCTTTTTCGTTACGAAAAAGGACTTTATCGGCAATGCCGTAATCACATGCCGCTTTCGCCGGCATATAAAAGTCCCGTTCCATATCTTTTGCGATTTCGTCCGGCGATTTGCCGGTGTGCAACGCAAAATATTCAATAGTGAGTTTTTTTAAGCGCAAGATTTCTTTTGCCTGAATACCTATGTCCCTCGCCTGCCCCTGCGCCCCTCCCCAGGGTTGATGTATAAGCACCCTGGACGAAGGCAGTACCATTCGTTTACCCTTTGCTCCGGCGGTAAGAATCAATGCCGCCATACTCGCCGCCTGACCGACACAAATTGTCTGCACATCAGCTTTTACATATTGCATAGTATCGTAAATGGCAAGTCCTGCCATTACAGTTCCGCCTGGAGAGTTAATATACAGGCTTATGTCTTTTTCTGTGTCCTGTCCGTCTAAAAATAAAAGCTGCGCTACAATAAGGTCGGCGCTAAGCTCGTTTATCTCGCCATCCAAAAAGACAATGCGGTCTTTAAGCAAACGGGAATAAATGTCATAGGAACGCTCTCCCATTCCCGTTTGTTCAACCACTATGGGTACAAGGTTATTCATTTGTTCTTGCATACTTCAGTTTACGCAATATTGGGGAATAAGTCCACATATCGCACCTTTTTTCCAGTTTTTATTGTGTTTTTCGAGGCTAAAAATTCAAATAACTTACGTTCTTTAATTGCGCGTTCAATGCTTTCGCGCGCTTCCGGCTTTTCGGAAAAATAATCTTTAACTTTTTCTATGCTCTCCGATGAACGCTCCGCGTAAAGCTTGAATTCCGCTTCAAGTTCTTCGCCGTTAACTTCAATATTTATTTTCTCCATCAATTTTTCTATTATCAGCCTAAGACGAACCGCCAATTCGGCTTTTGGACGCATCATTTCAGCAAAATTGGAATTCTGTTCAAGAATCCGCCTAAACCCTTCCTGTGGGAAATGCCCTGTCATTTTATAAATGCTTTCCGCAAGTTCGTAATCCACAAGCGTCTTTGGAAGTTCAAATGGTGAATCTTCCGCTATTTTTTTTATGATTGCCTCGTTTCTAAGCGCAAAAAGGCGCTCGTCAAGCTGAATTTGCATTTTTTCGCGTACATCTTTTTTTAGGTCGTTAAGCGTACTGAATTTTTCGTCTACATCCTGGGCAAACTCATCATCCAGTGCAGGGACTTCTTTTCTTTTTACGGCAGTAACTTTTACGCGGATTTTTTTTGTTTTTCCGGATAAATCCTTAAATTCAAAATCAGACGGATATGATTTTTCTATATCGCGCTCTTCGCCGGCCTTCATTCCCGTTACTTCATCGTCGAATTGATAAAAATTGCGTTTGGAGCCAATTTCAAATACAAAATCTTCCCGTTTTGTAGCCTGAATTAGTCCGCCATTATCGTCTATCTCGGCAAAATTAACGGTAACTACATCGCCTTTTTGCGATTTTTCGCCCTCTTCGCGGTCGCGAACTATGGCATTGCGCTCTCTTATTGCGTCCAATTCACGTTGAACATCATCGGCCTGAATTGAAGCTTTATCAACTTCGATTGTAAATCCTTCCCAGCTTTTAATATCAAACACCGGTTTAATATCATAAACAATCGTAAAATCTAAATCGCTTTCCAAATCAAGTTTCGGCTCGCCCTTAAGTTCAGGGTCGGCAAAGGGAAGCGGTAAAAATTCTTTTGGAAAATCTTCTTTTTCAAAAATCGAACGGCTTGTTTCGCCTATCAAGCGGGCAAGTACGTCATCTTTTAACGCTGAACCCGCTTTGCGCTCAAGCACCTCGCGCGGCACTTTTCCACGCCTGAAGCCTGGAAGCTGGAGGTCTTTTAACATATCCTTTAAATAAGCGTCGTAGTTTGACTTAACTTCGTCTTTTGAAAGTGAAATTGTCAAACTTGCCGCGGAATTTCCGGTTTTATCAACTTCTTTGATGATTGCCACAATAGTCCCCGTTTTTTTTTCGAGGTATTCCTCGATGTTGAAAGAATTTAGTAACAAGCGGGAAACGGGAGTCGGACCCGCGACATCCACCTTGGCAAGGTGGCGCTCTACCACTGAGCTATTCCCGCGCTAACTTTTTTTATATAAAATGGCGATTAAAATGTCAAGTCCTTTATTGCCAAAAAAGGCTGACGGGTAGACGTTCCGTGTCTACTTTCCCCTGCCGGCAGAAATTGCCATATTCAGATTTTCCACATTTGTTGGTTCTGAATTCCTTTCGAGCGCCCCTTGCGCGCCGGGAAGTATGCTGGCGTTTACATCGTCAATGGTGTAAAAACGGATATATGTATATTTCTTCCCGCCTATAACGACATCTTCCGCATAGCGCGTAGCAAATAAATTTTTTATATCGTTGTTTTTTGCGCTGTCGCCGGCATCCTGTTTAACCTCAACGCCGATTTTGCTGTCTGTTCGCACCGGCGATGTTACCATGGCGCGGTAGGGGGTTTTAATCTGAATAGGCCCTGCCACCGAAATTGAGACAAAATCAATTAGCGAACCGCTGCCTGAACGGGAAACAAGCTTTGCCGTTAATTTGCTCTTTCTGCCGTTAAAGTATTTTTCCTGATTTTCCACATCAAGAAGTACGGCCGCTATTTGCCTTGCGTTTGCCTGTGTTGTAAAAACATGAGCGTCTGTTTCCAGCCTGAACCAGTTTTTCCCAAGCGGTGAAGCCACCGCCGCTTTTATCATGGCCGGTTTATCCAGCAGGGTTTCAAGCTGTTCTACCGCGCCTGAAGCAACCTGCAAAGTTCCCGCGCTTTGTGCCGATGTAAAAACCGCCGGCACAGCAAAAAATGCAAACAATATCCATTTTTTCATATTTAAACTCCTTGAAATTGAATTGTTCCTGAGCCGGATTCATAATACGCATTTTTTAAAAGGTATTCTGCCGCCCCAAAAGCTTTTTTATTATAGTTTTTTTATGATGTTTTACAAGATGGAACGCAAGCGCCTTGCCTGGCCGTGCGCCGTCCCGCAAGCAGGCGGTTGGGGGCTGGCAACTGAGGCGGGCGTTGCGTGGGGCCGTGCGCCGCCCCGCAAGCAGGCGCGGTTGGGGCTGTCGACTGAGGCGGGCGTTGCGTGTGGCTGCGTGGGTAAACCGCCGCCATAGACTGCCGGCGGGCGAGTCGGCTTCGCTTATGGCCGCAATCGTCAATTCTGCGAAACTGCAACACAAGTACTGGACAACTGTAAAAAAATTGATATAATCAACCCAGAGGTGGTCGCATGACTGAATATGAGAAGAAGACGATACTTGTCGTTGACGACACGCCGTTCAATTTAAGAACGCTCAAAACTCTTTTGGAAGAAAGATACAATATTCTGCTTGCAAAATCCGGCGTTATGGCGCTAAAAATTCTGGAAGCTTCAATGCCCGACCTTATTCTTCTTGATATAGAAATGCCCGAAATGTCTGGTTTTGTAGTGATGAAAGAGCTGCAAAAAAACGAAAAATTGGCAAAAATACCAACTATTTGTTTTACATCGCATTTGGCTACAGAAAATTTTGTTCAACAGGTAGTTGAAGCAGGATTTAAAGGCTATATACGCAAGCCTTTCGATACAGAAGTTCTTATGAGTAAAATAGAAAGCGTTCTTGGTATTCCGAGAGATCCGCTTAGGGTGGTTTAATGAAAATTTGGATAAAACTGCTGGCAGGTTCAATTTTAGGGCTTGTTTTAGGATTTTTGCTTCCGGCAGAAAACGAAACGATTTCCCGTGTTTTTAATTTTTTGGGAGAACTTGCTATTGGAATGGGGCGCTACACGGCGGCGGCAATGCTTCTGTTTTCGCTTACTATCGCAATTTATGAACTCAGGCAGGATGGGATATTTTGGACGCTTGTAACGCGGACTATGGCCGTTATAATTGTGGTATCGATATTTACAATAGGAATTGGAGTTGCGGTGGCTACATTTTTTCCGCCGGAAAGAATTCCAATTTTAACGGAACAAAATCCGGAGCAGCTCTCTCTTGAAACAGGCCGTTATTTTTTGGAGATGTTTCCTTCAAATATGCTGTCTGTAGTTTCCGGTAACGGGATTTATTTGTTCCCTGTTTGTATTTTTGCGTTTTTTATGGCGATTGGGCTTTCTTACGACAAAACCTATACAAAAACTGTAATTTCGCTTGTTGATTCACTTTCCCGGATTTTCTACCATATCGGCACGTTTTTTTCGGAAATCCTTGGGCTTTTAATAATAGTGCTTTCCGCATACTGGGCGCTTCGATATCAGGCTGTGCAAAAAGCGGAAGTTTTTCATGCTATTGTCCGTCTGCTGCTTGTTTTTAGCCTGGTGCTTGCGGCGCTTGTGCTGCCCTTGTTTTTGTTTTTTGTTAAACGTTACAAGACGCCATGGAAGATAGTCTACGCATCGCTTGGTTCTTCGTTTGCCGCTTTTTTTTCTGGAGATATTAATTTTTCGCTGCCGGTTTTTATGCAGCAAACAAAAGAAAATTTGGGGATACGCCGCAGAGCAAACATGGTTATTACTATGTTATGGACGAGTTTTGGGCGTTCTGGCAGCGCCATGATAGCGGCAATTTCTCTGCTGGTAATAATAAAATCTTATTCCAGCCTGGACCTTGAAGCATCGGCGCTTGTTGGCATTGTATTACAGACACTGCTAATTTCGTTTTTACTTTCGCGTAATCCTGGTAATGGCGCGTTTGCGGCGCTATCCGTACTTTGCGCCAGCTATGGTCACGGGCTTGAAGCCGGTTATCTTATATTAAAGCCTATGGCGTTTTATCTTGTTTCGATAGGGGCATTTCTTGATATGGTTATTGCCTCTTTAGGCAGTTTTGCTGTTGCCCGGCTTTCCGGATTCCAGGTAGAACGCGAATTAAAGCATTTTGTTTAAATTATTTTTGTGAAAACGCTGCATTTTGAATGTTTTGCCGGTATTTCCGGCGATATGACTCTTGGCGCCCTTGTCGATTTAGGGGTTGACCCCGTGTTTCTTAAATCGGAACTTAATAAACTTGGGCTTGAAGGCTGGTCGCTTGAATTTTCGCGCGAAGAACGCTGCGGTATTTTTGGAACACAGGCGATTGTACGTGATTTAAGCGCGAACAGCGGGCATGGCCACCGCCATTGGAGCGAAATTAAAACAATAATTCAAAATGCCCCGATAAACGAAGGCGCAAAATCCAGGGCGCTCTCTATTTTTGAAGCGCTTGCTAAAGCAGAATCCGAAGTCCATGGCGTTAAAGTTGAAGATGTGGCGTTTCATGAAGTTGGCGCTATAGATTCGATTATTGATATTGCCGGCGCGGCAATTTGTATAGAACAGCTTTGCCCGGACCGAATTACTTCCAGTGAAGTTGAACTTGGCGGCGGTACTGTTTGCTGCGCTCATGGAGAGCTGCCTGTTCCGGCTCCGGCAACCCTAAAACTTTGCCGGGGTATGCCCGTGCGTTCCGGCGGATTTAATTTTGAAATGACGACTCCTACCGGCGCGGCCATTCTGGCGGCAAGCGTTGATGAATTTACCGCTAAAATGCGCTGGCGTGAAATTAAAAGCGCATACGGCATAGGCGGGCGTAAGCTTGAAAAGCCTAATGTGCTGCGGGTTTCGCTGCGCGAAGAAGCGGATATAGAGATAAAAGACGGCGTTAAGTTTGAAGAACGCTTCCTGCTTGAAGCAAATATTGATGATATGACGGGCGAAGGCTTTGGTTTTTTAATGGAATCGCTTTTTGAAGCGGGGGCGCTTGATGTAACTTTTACCCCCTGTGTAATGAAAAAGTCCCGTCCCGGAACTATAGTTTCCGTGCTTTGCGCGGAAAACAAGCTCGCTAAATTGCGGGAAACGCTGTTTCGCCGTTCAACAACGATAGGTTTGCGGGAAATTCCAGTTCGGCGTTATGCGCTTGAACGCGAAATTTCGCGGAATGGAGAGCTTAAAACGTCCTGGTTTGGACAGCAAAAGCGCGTAAAAACTGAATACGAGTACCGCGCACGCATTGCCCGCGAAAAAAACATTCCTCTTGATGAAGCGGGAACAGGAAATCAAAATGACTCTTAACGAATTTGAAACATGGTTTTATTTCCGGAAACGCCGCACAAGTTCCCGTTTTAACGTATTTGCAATGATTATTTCCGACCTTATCTCCGTAATGCTTTCGTTTGGCTCCGGTTTTTTTCTTGTAAATCTTTACGATTTTGAAGTAATAAACTTTAGGTCTTTTGTAATGTACTGGCCTTATGTTCCTGTGTTCATTATTATTTTTATTTTGTTCGGCTTGTACCCTGGAATATCACTTGCTCCTTCCGAGGAACTGCGCCGCGTATTTATTTCCGGCATTATAGCTTACGGCGCGATTATTATTTCGCGTTATATTGAAGACAGTGAACTTGACTGGATAACCGTCGCGTTTGTTGTAAGTTTTTGCGTTTCTACTCTTATAATACTTCAGGGGCGCGCTATTATGCGCCATCTTTTAAGCTCGATGCGGCTTGGAGGAATCCCTGCGGTAATTTACGGCGGCGGCGTTATGGGAAGAGCGCTTGTCGATAAACTTATTTCAAAGCCCCTACTGGGCTACGCGCCTGTACTTATCCTTGATGATGATGTTAATACAGGTGATGAATACCGTTCTATTCCGGTTATTCACGACACAAAGCTTGGGCCGGAAATTGTTCGCAGGTTTAATATAAAAATGGCGATTGTAGCCATAAATCATATTAAGAGAAAAGATTTGGTCTCTCTTATAAATAATTCTGTTTCGGCGTTTCGTTATAATATTTTAATACCGGATTTTTTTGGTCTTACAACAATTTGGATGTCGGCGCGTGATTTTGACGGTATTTTGGGCATTGCGACAACTCAAAAATTAAAAATACCTTTAAACAGGTTTGCAAAGCGTTTTATGGACTGCTCCGTTGTCGTTTTGGGCGGTTTGATTATTATGCCATTTTTGCTGCTTATTGCCATTTGTATAAAGCTTAACTCCAGAGGCCCCGCGCTTTACAAACATACGAGAATTGGAATTAACGGAAAAGAATTTAAAACATATAAATTTAGAACGATGGTGCAGGATGCCGACAAACGTCTTGCCGAACTTCTTTTAAATGACAGCTCTGCGCGCGCTGAATGGGAAGCGACCCAGAAATTGAAAAACGACCCGCGTGTAACTCCGTTTGGAAGGCTTTTGCGAAAATTAAGCATAGACGAATTTCCGCAGCTTTTGAATGTGCTTAGGGGCGAAATGAGTTTGGTTGGCCCAAGGCCAATTGTACGGGATGAGATTGAAAAATACGGCGAAGATTTTTCGCGCATATTTTCGCTAAAGCCTGGTATTACCGGCTTGTGGCAAATTTCCGGCCGTTCCGATACAGGTTACACAGACCGTGTATCGTTTGACACATATTATTCGCAAAACTGGTCTGTGTGGCTTGATTTATGGATTCTGTACCGCACGGCGGGAGTTGTGCTTGCCGGACGCGGAGCGTATTAAATTGCGTTTTACAGTTTCAGTTTAAAATTGACTTGTAAATAGAATAAGTTTCGTCATCAAAACACACAAAAAGCACACGCGAAAGTGTTTTGCACAAAGAAGCGCTTTCCCGGACAGTTTTAACGGCAAGTTCTGCGGCCTCTTTTTTGGGGTAGCTGTGCGTTCCTGTGCATAATGACGGAAAAGCGATGCTTTCACATCCTGCTTTATCGGCGCTGACAATCGCATTGCTGTAACAGGCGGCAAGGTTTTTCTGTTCACCCCAGGAACCGCCCATATACATAGGACCTGTTGTGTGAATAACCTTTTTGCACGGAAGTTTGTAGCTGTCCGTTACAACACATTCGCCTATAAAAATACATTTTTTTTCTTCAATAATACGTTTACATTCGTCCAGCAGGTCAGGCCCTGCGGCACGGTGTATTGCTACATCCAGCGAGCCGCCGCCTATAACAAGTTTGGAGGTGGTACAGTTTACAATCGCGTCAACACGCGCTTTGGTAATATCACTGTGTTCAACTTCAATGTTTAACATCATATTCCCGCCTTGTCTTTTAGATATTTTCTGGCTTTTTGCGCATATTCCAGCGGATTGGCCAGCGCAGGGTCTTGTTCGGCTTCAACAACCCACCAGCCCTTATATCCGGCTTTTTTTAGCGCGTCAAATACCGGTGTAAAATCAACAGAACCATCTCCGGGCACGGTAAATACTCCGGCCTTTACAGACTGTAAAAATGTCCACTTTTGCGATTTGACTTTTTCCAAAACAGATAATCTTACATCTTTTAAGTGAACATGACGGATTCGTCCCATCCATTTTTTTAGAACAGAGATGTGGTCTTCGCCGGAAAAAACGAGATGCCCTGTGTCGTAGAGAAGCCCAAGCATTTCGGAATCGGTACCCTCCATAAGGCGGTCTATTTCCTGCGAAGTCTGAACGCCGGTGCCCATGTGGTGGTGATAGGTAAGCTTCATTCCTTTGTCTGCGGCAAGCTTGCCAAGTTTGTTTAAGCCTTCGCAGAGTTTTTTCCATTCTTCGTCTGTAAACACCGGTTTTTCGTCAAAAACCGGCTTGGCAAGCCCCTGGATTGAATGGCCTTGTTCCGCCGCGCCTATTACACGCGCGCCAACGGCAAACAAAAAATCACGGTGTTTAATAAAATCACGTTCTACATCCGCATAACTTTTTGTTGTTAAAAACGAACTAAACCATGCATTGCAAATTGTAAGCCCGCGCATGGCAAGCGCTTTATTTAGAAGCTCCGGCTCTTTTGGGTATTTATTGCCAACTTCGCTGCCTGTAAAACCTGCCAGCGACATTTCGCTTATGCATTGTTCAAAAGGTATATTCCCGCCAAGTTCAGGTAAATCATCATTTGTCCAGCCTATTGGGGCAATTCCGAGTTTTATATTAGCGCTTTCCATTATAACTCCATCTAGAATTTTAACATTCTATTTTAAAAAGCCCGCTTTGTCAATCTTTGTATTCATTTTTTTATGATAAATCATGGCAATAAACTTTACTCTTACCGTAAAAAACCGATAAACTAGTAAATACCCTATGGGAGGGGAAAAAGGCCTTTATGCCGTCGTTAAAACAACTTGAACAGTTTCAGAAATTCATGCGGAGCGTAGGCAGGGAAGAAGAACTCCTTGCCGCACAGAACAAAAAGGCGCAGCCTTTTAATCTTCCAGAAAACGAACCCGAGCCGCTGCCTGAAACTGCAAAAGATGAGTCTGAAAATGAAGCCGATTTTGTATTTGCCGGCAAAGATGAAGACTTTACGCCGGATTTTCCCGCAAAAGAAACAAAATCAGGCCCAGGGTTTGACGAAGGCTTCCCTTTTGATTTTGGAAGTTTTGTAGAAGCGCGTCCGGCAGCGGAAATCCCGCAGGTAGAAACGCCTTTTGATAACGAAGCGCCGCAGGAGACGGCCGCGCCGGAGGCGGCGCAGGAAGCGGATGCGCCAGAACCTGAAACGCCGCCCGAACCGGAAGCAGCGCCGGCAGCGCCGCAAGAGACAGCGCAGGAGGAGGCGGCCGCGCCCGAAACTCCGCCTGAGCCGGAAATAGCGCCTGAACCTGAAGCGCCGCAGGAGGCGGAAGAAACGCCCGAACCTGAGGCCGCGCCGGCGGCGGCACAGGAAGCGGCCGCGCCGGAAACGCCGCAGGATTCGGCAGCGCCGGAAGCAGCGCCGGAACCGGATGATGACGCCGGATTTAATTTGGACGACTTAAGCGGCTTTGGTGATATTTCCGGAGACGAAGAGCCGCAGGCTGCGGAACAAACGCCGGAAGCCGCGCTGGAAACGCCGCAGGATTCGGCAGCGCCGGAAGCAGCGCCCGAACCGGATGATGACGCCGGATTTAATTTAGACGACTTAAGCGGCTTTGGCGATATTTCCGGAGATGAAGAGCCGCAGGCTGCGGAACAAACGCCGGAAGCAGCGCCGCAGACCGGCGCCGAAGAAGTTGACCTTTCCGGCATGGATCTGGCAGAGGATTTTGATATTCCGTCTATAGATGGAATAAGCGAAGAAGAGCAAAGTTCGCTTGGAGTTCCAGAATCCGAGATTACCCCTGACGAAAAAGCGCCGTCATCACTACCGGATGAAGCGGCAGAAGCAGAAGTTAATTTAGATGATTTAAGCGGCTTTGGCGATATTTCCGGAGACGAAGAGCCGCAGGCTGCTGAACAAGCGCCGGAAGCAGCGCCGCAGGCCGGCGCCGAAGAACCGGCCGCGCCAGGTAATGATGAAGCTGACCCTTTTGACAGTTTCAATCTTGCCGGCGCGGATGCGGCAATGCCTTCGCTTGATTCATTTGATATACCCGGCGTTGACGCGCAAAAACCCGCCGCACAGGAAGCCGTCGTAGAAGAATTTAAGATTTCGGAAGCAAATTTAGAAAAATTGCTTGCTACGCTGGAAACTTATCCGCTTAACGTGCGTATAGCCTGCGAAGAAATTATAGCGGAGCAGGTAATCCCGCCGGAACAGCTAAACGCGCTGACAAAACTGCTAATTTCAAAAGGCACTGCCCATGAAGCGGCGCGGCTTGCAAGTAAAATCTTAAAATACCGTGTAGCTGTTCCAAAAGGCTACAAAACAGGCGAAGAACTGGAAGAAGAACAAGCTACTTTCAGTTACATATTCATTCATAAATTCTTCCCGATTATAAGGCTTTGTTTTGTCATTATGCTAATGGCAGCCTGTGTTTCGTTTCTTATATACCAGTTTGTTTACAAACCCATAGCCGCCGATATTCTCTACCGCAAGGGCTATGAACTTATTCAGGAAGGAGACCCAAATGAATATCAGCGGGCAAACCAGCATTTTCGCGATGCGTTTTCGATTCACCGTGTAAAAGAATGGTTTTACAAATATGCCGAGCTATACCGCGATGAAAAACAATTTCGCTATGCCCGCGAAAAATACGATGAACTCCTGTTCTATTATCCGCATGATAAAAAAGGAGCGCTTGACTATGCCGCGCTTGAAGCGAACTGGCTGCACAATTACGAAAAAGCCGACCGTATTGTTCGTACCGAAATACTCGACTATAAAATAGATGATCACGACGGGCTTATTGCGCTTGGCGACATTAACCTTGATTGGGCGGAAATTGAACCTTCGCGTTACGAAGAAGCACGCGCCGCTTATGCCCGCGTTCTTGAGCTTTACGGCTGGACGGACGATGTTCTGGAACGTATGCTGCTATACTTTATACGTACAGATAAACTTTTTGAAGTTCTGCCGCTAAAACAACGCTTTATGACGTCAAAAAGGAGTAAAATCAGCGCTATGACGCTTGCCGAACTTGGCGGTTACCTTCTCGACAAGCGGCTTGAAACCCCGGAAGGCGTGCCTGATGAAAACATTGAGCGTATAGAAGGCATAAAAGATATACTTATTAGAGCCGAAGCCGCCGACCCTTCGCTGCCGGAACCGCACTATCATCTTGCGCGATACTACAATTTTTATGGTAATCCAGATGAAGAAAGATGGACTCTTGAGGCCGCCGCGCGCGCGTTTGACGGCGCAAAGCGCGAAACGCCTAAACGGGTTTCCTTTCGCATAGACAACCAGCGCAGGCTTGCCGCGTCAATGACAGAGGCGCTGGAGTTTATTCCTGCCGAAAATGAACTTGTAAAGGGAATTAACATATACGAAGATGCGGTAACACGCGGGCTTGTGCAGCGCGGCCCGCAATTTGGCAGGCTTTATGCCGATATGGGCGATTTGGAATATTTTGCCAAAGACGGCGCGCTGGAAAATGCGGCGCGTTACTATCTGCAATCAGAAGCCAACGGCTATATGCCGCCGGAAATTGAATACAGGCTGGCAAATACTTACTACCACGGCGGCGACTACGAACAGGCGCTTAACCGGTTTTTTAATGTTTCAAGAGTTATTCCATTCAACCGCCGTCTTTTATACTCAATGGGAAATACCGCTTTGGAGAACAAAGATTATTTCGCGGCGGAAGCGTATTACAGACGGCTTTTGGACAGGCTTAACAGCGAAATAGCGCGGCTGCCGGGCGTTTTGCCGGACGATTCAGTTGAACACCGCGAGCTTATAGAACGCAGGCTTTGGACTCAAAACAACCTTGCCGTTACGCTGCACGAGCTTTCGCTGCGTTCCGGCCGTTCCGACTACAAGCAGCGTTCTCTGGCGCTATTTGCCGAAGCGATTCGTTCAAACGATGTTCTGGAACGCGACCAGGCCACTTTGATACGCCCCGGTCTGCGCGACCCGCAGCTTCCAGGCACAAATTTGCCCTATCTCAATTTGCAGCACGTACTTTATCCAACGCCCAATGCCGCTCCGCAGATATATCCCGCAATAGATTCTGATGTTATCGAACCTTCGCGCTGGGAACTTCGTATGCAGCGCGCCGTAAACGCCCTGGTTAAAAGAAATTAGCGTTATGCTGATTTAATGCTGTCCCGCATTTGTATAACCGCAGCGCGCGCTGCTTGCGCCGCGTTTTCCAGAGTGGTTTCAATTCCGGTTTCCAGATTCTGCCACGCTTTTAAAATTGAGCGTGAAGCGTTTATTACACCGCCGTTTTTTTGTTCAGTTAAAAGCAGCGCCGCTTCCGCAGCGCCGCCGCCCTGTGCGCCATAACCTGGTATAAGAAAAAACAGTTTTGAGTATTTTAACCGCAACATTCGCGCTTCTTCGCGTTCAGCAGCGCTTTTTGCCTCAGCCCCCACTACAGCGCCAAAAATCCCATAGCCTGAATTGCCGGACGAGCGCTGCGCCAGTTCAAGCAGTTTTTCGCCTACAAGGTCGTAAACGCAAGCGCCATTCGCTGTTTTTTGGCCTTCAAAATCAACAAAACCCTTGTTACTTGTGCGCAGCAGCACAAATGCCCCTTTGTTGCGGCGCTCAGCCTCCGTAAACCACGGCTCTATCGAATCCATTCCCATATATGGGTTAAGTGTAACAATATCCGCTTCAAAATCGCCTGAAAAATGCGCTTTTGCGTATTGAACCGCCGTATCAGAAATATCACCGCGTTTTATGTCGGCAATGCAGATGCCGCCGCGCGCACGGGCGTATGCGAGCGTTTTGGCGTAAACATCCATACCTTCCCTTCCAAGCGCTTCGTAATACGCAATTTGTATCTTGTAACAGGCCGATACATCAACAGTCGCTTCTATAAGCGCTTCATTAAAACGCAGTACAGACGCGGCGGCCTGTTCAAGCGCCGCTTTTGGAGGAATATAATCCGGCGCGGTATCCAACCCTACGCAAACAGGCCCGCTGCGTTTTACCGCGTCAAAAAGCCTTTCAATACTCATTCTAAAAGATTAATGATTTCTGCGTTCATCCGCCGTTTTACATTCAAAACACATTACCGTATGCGGAAGCGCTTCCATGCGGTCTTTGGGAATAGGCTTGCCGCATTTAACACAAATCCCGTAACGACCCTGTTTTATACGTATAAGCGCCGCTTCTATAGACTTTAGCTTTTTTACTTCGGCCAAACCGCGCGCTTCAAGCAACTGTCTTTCTATGTCATCACCCGCAATATCGGCAAGGTCGCCAGGTTCACCGTTGCCATAGGCCTCTCTGAGGTCTTCGTTACTGGATATAAGTTCTGAAAGAATCGAACTTTTTTGGGCAATGAGTTTTTTTTCCATGCTCTCTAAAAATTTTTTTTCCACAACTACTCCTATAGTTAAAGGACGTCAAACAAAATCATGCCGTAAAGCCGCGCGGCTGTTTTGACGCCATCCTTAATGGACGATAACTTTAACATAAAGCCACAGCGCTGTGTAGTATGCAGCCGTGTGCCTGTAAACAGCCGCCGCGGATAAAACATACA
This sequence comes from Spirochaetaceae bacterium, assembly GCA_031256815.1. GTDB lineage: Bacteria > Spirochaetota > Spirochaetia > Treponematales > Breznakiellaceae > JAIRPU01. The sequence goes on along the minus strand of JAIRPU010000041.1, from coordinate 5,706 downwards.
AAAAAAGCGGGCGTCCTGTAAGTAGCGATAATGTCAGTGATAATGTACAAGGCACTTGACAAAAAAAAAGCGGCGTGATAGAAGTTTTAAGTGGATTTTCGGCTTAGCCTTGATAAATTGCGTGTAAGGCAGTGGATTGAAGCGGCGTTTTGCTTTGCGATTGCGGCTGTTTCTTTTTTGCGGTTTCGCGGGGTTTATATATGCTTAATTAGTTTGGGGCTTTTGTCGATAATAGCAATAGGCGATTGGTATTTTTCTGGTATAGTGCGGCGGACAATTGTGTTTTACGCGCTGGAAAACAATGCGGAGATTGTAGAAGAGCGCTTTGTTGCTCAAACCGGTGATTCAGGCGGTGATATTCGCGCCTTTGTAGAAGAAGCGGTTTTGGGGCCCTCGCGCTGGGATGCAGCGCCGCTTTTTGGGCAAAGAACGGTGCTTGAATCTCTTTTTTTAAGAGATGGCGTTGTTTTTATATGTCTGTCAGAAGAAGCGGCGCTTCCTGTTCGCAATGATGCCAAAGGCTCGCTTTTGATGAGTCTGGCAAGTTTAACGCGGGATATTAAGCGTAATTTTTCGCGAATTGCCGCAGTTAGGTACTTTGTTGCCGGCAGTGAAATTCCCCTTGAAGGGAGTTGACAATTTTTTTTTATGTGGTATAATAGCCGTAATGGTTTATTATAATTTTAGTACATATGGAAAGGAGCCATAAATGAAACGGATTTTAGTACTATTCACCGTAGTTACGTTTTCGGTGGGCATTGTTTTTGCGGATGAGGCTGTCCTCATTGATTTCTCTAAACTTGTGCCCGACATTCTGCAGGGACAGCAGGAGCAGGGAGTGCTCCCGCAGAACAAGCAGACGGTTATGGATTTTAGCACGAATGCTGGGAGTAGCTTTACCGCAGAACAGAAGTCGGTAATGAAGACCTCTCTTGCTATCGAAAACTGGCTCGTAAAGCTTGCGCAGTCTTCGCAAACCGTGCAAAATGAGTCGCTTAGCTTCACAAAGAGCGCAGCGTCCAAGCAGTTTTCCAATGTTATGGGCGTTCGGGTTCATTTTCCTGTAGCGAATTTTAATTCCTACGCGAAAATTCTCCCCCCGTTCGATATTCCGGCATACGAATTCACTGCGGTCGATGACCAAGGCGTTATTAGTAAACCTGACGAGAAACCCGCTGCAACGCGGTTCGAGAATGGTTACGGCATTATAAAAAATGTTGGCGCGGTAAAAGCTATAGCTGTAGAGGCCTATGGGTTGAACTTCCCGTGTACTCTCTCGGCAATTCTTATTGACGGGTCAGGAAAAGAGCAGGTCGTTTTTCTGGGGGCCTTAACCTATGATGGTTGGGCGCAGCTTCGTTGGGACAATCCCCAGTATATTCAGAATGTTCGTAATCGCACGTATCATTTGAATCCGCTGTATCCTATTCAGGCGCCTTATATTAAATTTGGCGGCTTTATAGTTCAACGCGATGCGACCAATGCGCAGATCGTAGATACTGACTTTGTTACCTACTTTAAAGAAGTCAGGGTTATTTACGACAAGGCCGAACTTGAGGTTGACCGCGACATAAACGACGAAGATACATGGAAGATTATCGAAGATCGTGAAGCAGCAAAAGCTAAGATAGAGGCGAAAGACTTCGGCAAAGACCAGGTATTCCGCTATCTTGAACAGCGCAAGCAGGCGACTGAGGCCAACTTTACCGACCCGGTTGCTGGCGAAGGTGGTGCTGCAGGCGCAGGCGCTGCCCAGTAGTAGTAGTAGTTAGTTTTATAAAAGGTCTGTGGACAAGTTTGTGTTCACAGACCTTATAAAACATGAGGCGCTCCATACCCAATAACGCGGAACTGCGCCGGCAGTATTTGGAAGATTACGAAACCCGCGGACTTATAATAAAAGATATAGAATCTTATCTCGAAAAAATTCTGGAATCTTTACACTCTAACTTTACAATAAAAGGACGAGTAAAAAGCTTTCATAGTTTTTATAAGAAATATTTACGCTACCTTAGGGCAAGCGGAGCGGATAAAACAAGAATACCTGATGAAATAGGAATTAGGATTGTTTGTCCTTTTCTTGACGATATTGATATTGTTGAAAGAATAATAAAACAAAAATTTAAAGTTAACGAAATCGAAAAAAAAGGCGTTGGTTCTTTTAAGGAATTCGGTTACGAATCTGAGCATATTTTGGTAGAAATTCCGGGTGAAATAGGAATAAAATACGAAAAAAAGTCGGGGGGCAATTTTATTGGCGAAATTGCCGAGATTCAGGTTCGTACAAATTTGCAGGATGCGTGGGCGGAAGTTGAACATGAACTTGTTTATAAGGCGAAATTTACCCCCTTTGACAGTTCAATGCGCCGCAAACTTGCCGCGATTAACGCTTTTCTTTCTCTGGCGGACACTATTTTCCAGGAATTTCGTGCCTATCAAAAACAGCTCAACAATCAGCTTGAACAGCGCCGTACAGATTTTTATTCTAAAATAGAAGGCGTAAACGATGAATTCCTGTTCGATATGATGCCTGTTAAACGCGGTGACGCTTATGTAAAACGTGAAATTCATGCTCATACTGTAGATGAACTTTTACTTAACGCGCTTTATGCTCATAATAAAGGACAATTTAAAGACGCAGAGCTGTTTTATTCAAGAATTTTGGAGCTAAAACCAGAGCAAAAGCTGGAAGCGCTGGTTTACAAGCATAGAGGCATGGCGAATTTTGCGCAGTCTAATTACCGGGAAGCAATTGCCGATTTTGAAAAGGCTTTTGAACTTGACGGAAGCTCTCACCAATCGGCTTATTACCTTGGCGTGGTTTATTCATGTCTGCGCGAATATGAAACAGCTGTCGAAGCGTTTAGCTCATCCATAAAAATAGACCCATTTCAAAAATACTGCTTCTTTCGCCGCGCTCAGTGTTATTATCATTTATCTGATTATCCGCAGGCAATTTCGGACTGCGAATATTCTATCTCGCTGGATTGCGATTTTGAACCGGCAAAAAAATTAAAAGAAATCTTACTTAATAAACTTAAAATGTAATATGAAACGTGTCGAAGTGCTGTTTGAGGACGAAGACTGTATCGTTTTGGATAAACCGGAAGGGCTTGCAGTGCAGGGCGGCGCCGGTATAGGCGTAAGTTTGGATGCCTTGCTTGCCTCGGAATACAGCTGGAAGCCGTATCTTGTTCACCGTTTAGACAAAGATACTTCCGGTGTTTTGCTCGTTGCAAAATCCAGGGAGGCCGCCCGTTATTTTGCAGGCGTTTTTGGAAGCGCTGCCGCTAAAAAATGTTACATCGCCGTTTGTGCAGAATCTGGCGTAGTCAAACTTAAATCTTCCGGTGTTATAGATGACTCTATTTTGATTCGCGGTGAAACAAAAACAGCGCAAACACGTTACAAAATGACAGAAGGCGGAATGTTTGAAAATGGTGAAAAATGGCGGCGTTTTGAACTTGAGCTTTGCACAGGACGAATGCATCAAATCCGCCGTCATCTTGCAATATCCGGGTATCCAATTTTGGGCGATGATAAATATGGAAATTTCGCGCTAAACAAAAGTTTGCGTAAACAAATTGCGCTTAAACGCCTGCTTTTACACGCCAATAAACTCAATCTTGTTTTACCTTCCGGCATTGCTCTTGATGTTTGCGCGCCTATACCGGACGCTTTATTGTTTTGAAAACAGCCAGAGTTTCTATACGGGACGTTTGCGGGTAAAAGTCAAAAATTTCCAGCGACTGAAGCGAAAAACCCGCATTTATTATTTCGCGGGCATCTCTTGCAAAAGAGGCCGGTTCACATGAAATATAAGCAATAATTGCCTTTTTTTGAGCGCAAAGCCAGCGGCGCATGGAAGCGCACAACCCTGTCCGTCCAGGGTCAACACAAATAAAATCGTAGAGATTCGATTTTTTTCCATGCCGCTTAACCCAATCCGCATCGCTTAAATCAAAAAATCGCAAACGGGCGTCTTTTTTATCAAAATTAGCGTCAAAAGCGATGTTAAAGTTTTCACGGGCAAGCAAAATTGATTCGCGGTTAATCTCTATCAAATCAATTTTGTTAAAATACCGGCGTAAAAAAAGTGAAAAAGTGCCAATTCCAGAATAAAAATCGGCGGCATGAAAATCGCCGCTTCCTGAAAAAGCTTCGCCGGTAATATCCATCAATCTAGAAATTAATTTTTGTAACAATGCGCTATTACACTGAAAAAAACAATGCGCGTCAATTTTCAATTTGCGGCTGTTACCGTTTGCGTTAAGCTCAAAACACCCTTGCGAAACGCCCCCTTCGCAGATTGTAAGGTCATTGCGGCCATAAACAGTCCAGCGGTCGCGGTCTATTGGCGGCAGCAGCCGGCCTTCACGCATTGCTGCACGAATAGTGCCGTTTAAAACAAGGCAATCTTCAACAGAAATCACATTGTTTGAAGCGCGTTCCATAAAACCAATTTTGTTTTTACTTACTGTTTTTTGTGGAATAAGAGAGCGCCTTCCGCCGCGTTTTGGTGTGTCTTCGGCACGATGAAATTGCACTCTGTCGCGGTAGCCATCCGGCTGCGATTCATGAATGGGAATTTTAAGCGGTAAAACAGGGCAAGCTGCGCGTTTTAATGCATCGCACAATAATTCGATTTTTAGAGAAAGCTGCGCCTGGTAATTTAAATGTCTAAGCGAACAGCCGCCGCAATTTCCGTAATAAGGACATAAAACATCAACACGCTCAGGAGAGGCTTTTTGAATTTCTATAAGTTTGCCCAGCTTATTTGCGTTTAAAATGGGCTCGCAAATTACAATTTCGCCTGGCAAAACTCCATGTACAAACAGCGTATCGTCCTGACAGCGGACGGCAGCCGCGCCATTTTGCGTTATACTAACAGCGGTTCCCTGTAAAAGTTTAGACATTAATCTTGCGTGTTTTTGTACTTTGTTTTTAGAACAAGAGTCATTTCAACTTCTGTTATATTCATTTTGAGTTCAGCGGCTATTTGCGCCGCGCTTGCCCCTTTTGCGGCAAGGAGCAGAATTTGGTCTTTAACATCAAGCTGCCGCGTTTCGGCAACAGTCTTTTTTGCCGGGGCAGGCGGAAGCGCCGGTTTTTTTTTACGGCCAAGTTCTGCATATACGCTATCCCGCCGTTTTCTTGTTTCTAAATCGTGTTCAAACGCGCCAATACGGCGGTCGGCTTCTGCAAGCAGTTCTTTTAGTTTTTCTACACGGGCGTTTACAAGTTGTGTATCGCGGTCTGTACAAAGTTCAATATCATTTAAAAGATTTTGCAGTTCAATTCTTTCTGCGCCAGCCAATATTTGCGTAGACCTGTTTTGATTTTTATATAATGAACGAAAATACAGAAACGAAAAAATACTTAACGCTAAGGCTATTGAAGAAAAAAAATACGCCACAAATTCATTTTAACGAGCTTTTCCGGACATCGCAAGATGTTTACTGCTGTTTTTTACTGCGCGCGTACGGCGCTGGACAAAACTTAATGCCTTGTGTTACAATATAAAAGTTCACTTCAGAGGAAGCGGGTGTAAATCCCGCGCTATCCCGTAACTGTGAGCGGCTGCGCGTTTTTGAATAAACGCGCCGGGCACCGGCAAAACGGCCACTGTCTAAAAAGATGGGAAGGCCGCCGGAAGATGCGCCGCCTCGAAAGAGGCCGGCAGCCGCAAGCCAGGAGACTTTGGTG
>JAIRPU010000090.1 GCA_031256815.1 Spirochaetaceae bacterium | reverse complement strand
CTGGCGATAAGGCCGCGCGAAGCGCGGCCGCCTCTCCGGCAAAAACCGCGCTTTCCGCTGTAATTCGCGCTTTCAGCGCTCATTTCCGCTTCAATCGCTTGCGCTTCTACTCCTGTTTGTTTCGATTTTGAATGTTTAGCGGTTTTTAAGCCCGGGGTGATTTTTTTTAAATTTATTGTTATATTGTTCTACGGAGGATTGCTTATGTTGTACTCCTTTGTTTTAAAAACAGTCGCTGTTTTTATTTTTTCTTTTGCGCTTATATCCTGCCGGGCATCGGGCGATGACGGCGGGGACGGCCAAAGTGCGGTTTATTTTATAGAAAATATAATCGCCAGGGACGAAGCCGGAAAAGATGTCGGTTCGCGTATTTCAGTTTCACCTTCAAGGTGCCTGCCGGAAACGCCGGTTACTATACTTGTAACCAATAGTTCATCCTCTTATCTTGACTCACTCTTTGTTGAAGATGCAAAAACAGAAATAAGGCCGCAAACCTGTTCATCTTCTCCGCCAGGCACAAGAAAATATGTGTTTTATATGCCAAAAAACAATGTTACAATTCAAGCCTCTTTCAAAGACACGGCTAGTGATGATGCAGATTTAGCCTCAGTTAATTCGCCGCAGGGAAATATAATAAAATATGAAACCACGCCCTCTGCGCCTGCGCCTTTTGAAGCCGGCCATACCGAATATATTTTGGAAGTTTCGCCTTTAACAAAAGAGGTTGATTTTTCCTGGACTACGAGCCATATCGGAGCGCAAGCTGAATTTAAAACGAGCAGAGCAACTATTTATTACGGCGGCGAAGATTCGCATGGATTTTTAAAAACCGAATCTGATACGCCGAGCAACTCTATTTTTTTGGTATCAATTGAAGTAACTCCTCAAACCGGCGACCAGAATGACAAGCGGAAATATGATATTTTAGTTATAAAAAAACCGGATTTAAACATTGATTCCATCTATGTAAAAAAAGGCGCTCCTGCGCAAACTCTTGTAACAATATATAATCCGGTTATTGCGGGTGATGAGCCGGTAATCTTGCCGGCGATTCCTCCATATTCAAATTTGGGAAGCGGTCAGGACGAAGTCAATTTGCATTTGTTGCCGGTTTCGGAATACGCTACAATAAGCGGAACAGACGATTACAGCGGATCCTGGTCGGGGCTGCCAAGCGAGAAAGTTATTTCAATTGGTGATATTGCAGAAGGCGACAGCGTTGGCGATAACGATTCGCGTGTTGTTATAAGCGGGGAGAGACATTATAACAACGCCGGTCATCCATTTGCCGGCAGCAGCAGCTTTACCAAAACTTACGAAAAAAAATACAAAATAATTTTAAAGCGGCCTCTTGCCGGTACGCCTTCAAGCGAAATGGTAGAATGTGACAGTGCTGTAACTCAATTTGTAGAGGTATCGGCAGGCGTGTGGGACGAAGTTCATATCTTTACCGTACGCGCGAATAAACCCTACGAAAGCAAAAAATTCGGATTAATCGTCAGGCGGATTCCCGAAGGTAAAATAAGATTGCTGCTAATAGGCGGAGGCGGAGGCGGAGGCGCAAGCGGCTCTGTTGAACATCCAGGTTCCGGCGGCGGCGCGGGCGGCGTATTGTTTGACGAAAATGTAAAACTCGAACTAACGAGGGGTATGGCTTCTGAGCTGATAGTTGGCGGCGCGGGGTATGGCGGCAAGGCATTTAACTATCAAAATACAACAACGCAAGTATCCGGCGGAGATTCAGAATTTAAATGCCAAAGCGGACGTTTGCTTATTGCCAAAGGCGGCGGCGCAGGCGGCTGGCACGAAGGCGGCAATGGCGGAAGAGGCGCGTCTGGCGGCTCAGGCGGCGGCGGTTATGGCGGCAGCAGTTTAAATTTAATAATAGGCGCCGGCGTTGGTTTTGAGGGTCAGGGGAATAGCGGCGGACTGCATGGCGACTACGGCGCAGGCGGCGGCGGCGGCTACTCCGCGCCAGGCATTGCATCTTATAAAGCTTATGGTATATCTAACAACTCAATTCAAAGTAAATCTGACGGCGGCGCAGGTTTTGACAAAGATGCGTCTTTTATAAGAGATATGCTCGAAGGTATAGCAGGCATTCCAGTTGAGTTTGCAGGCGGCGGCGCAGGCGGCGAAGAATCCGCGCGAGCAACGCATGGCGGCGGCGCGCGTTTTGACGACAACGGGCAGCGCGACCCAAACGGCATCTCGAATACGGGCGGCGGCGGCGCAGGCGGTTATAATGGAGCGGGTTATTCCGGCGGTTCAGGCATTGCGATTTTACGCTTTAGATACAAGCCGCCGGCAACGATCTAGTTATTCATCGCTTTCTTCGTGTTTGAATTCGGCAGCGGCTTTTATTACATCATCCGCTATGCGTCCGGTAATGGGCGCATAGTGGTCAAACTCCAGAGAAAAAGAGCCTGTTCCCGAAGTTATTGAACGCAGGTCTATTGAGTAGCGCAAAAGCTCGCCATGAGGCGCTTGAGCGCGAATTTCTTCTATTCCGCCGCCTACAGGTTCCTGCCCCAGAATTTTGCCGCGTTTGCCGGAAAGGTCGCTCATTACATCGCCCAAATATTTTTCTTCAACAAAAACGGTAAGATTCATAACAGGTTCAAGCAGAACAGGCGCGGCAAGCTTCATTGCCTCCCTAAAAGCATTACGCGCGGCAAGCTTAAAACTTAACTCCGAACTGTCCACCGGATGATACTTTCCGTCCGTAAGTTTGGCTTCTACGTCTACAACAGGATAACCTGCAAGAACGCCGTGGGACATTCCCTCTAAAATGCCTTTTTCTACACCTGGAATATAGTTTTTAGGCACCGCTCCGCCAAAAATGGCGTTAACAAAATTGTAGTTTTCGCCGCGCGGCAAAGGCTTAATTTCCAAAAGCACCTTGCCATACTGGCCGTGCCCGCCCGTTTGTTTTTTGTGAGTATATTCCGCCTGCGCGCCTTTTGTTATTGTTTCGCGGTAAGCCACACGCGGAATTCGGGTTTCCACTTCTATTTTTTGATTATTCCTGGCTTTGTCTAAAATTATGTTTATATGAAGCTCGCCCATACCGGAAATTACGGTTTCTTTAGTTTCGCTGTTAAATTCATAGCGGAATGTTTTGTCTTCTTCCGCCGCGCGGGAAAGGAATTCGCCAAGCTTAACATCATCCTTTTTTGTTAAAGCGTTCACTGCCAGAAAATGCACAGGTTCAGGCAGGCGCAGCGGAACAAAATGCGGCACACCGGCTTGAAGCGCTATTGTGTCGTTTGTTTTTAATGTTGCCGATTTGGTAATAATTCCAATATCTCCGGCTTCAAGCTCTTTTACCTCGCTTAGCTTTTTACCGGCGGCAACATACAACTTGCCAACACGCTCTTTTTTATTTTCGCATACATTGAAAATGTCGCTGTCGGAATGTAACACACCCGAAACAACCTTAACCCACGAAAGTTTGCCTGAAAACTGGTCGTAAACAGTCTTTATAACAAGCGCTCTTAAAGGAGTCTCTTTTGAACATGGCACTTCTTCTTTACCGCCGTCTTTAAGGCCGGCAAAATCGCTTGATGTATAAGGCGAAGGCGCTATATTCGCCATAAAATTAAGAAATGGCGTAAGCCCCGAATTCTTTTGGGCGGATACGGCGAATACAGGCACATAAAGCCCGGCGGAAAGCGCCTCGTTAAGGCCTTTATAAACATCTTCCGGCTCCAAAGCGCCAAGAAGAATATATTTTTCCATTAGGATTTCATCGCCGTCTGCGGCGGCTTCCATTACACGAAGCCTTGCGTTTATTGCCGCTTCTTTGTATTCAGCTGGAATTGGCGCTTCTTTTTCGGCTTCGTTACCAGAGCCGGCAATATAAGCGACTTCTTTTAGTACGTCAATAACGCCTTTAAACGCGCCGCCTTCTCCCATTGGAATAGAAAGAGGTACCGCTTCGGTTTTGAATTTGTCTTTTATGTCGCCAAGCACACGTTCAAAACTAACGCGCTCTCCATCAAGTTTTGTTACAAAAACGCCGCGCGGTTTTTTTCTTTCGTCTAAATTTCGCCACAGCTTTATTGTTTCAATTTGAACGCCGGCGCGCCCATCACAGGCCATCATTGCAAACTCGGAGGCGCGAAAACTTAAAATAACATCGCCCGAAAAATCGGAGGAGCCGGGCGTATCGAATAAATTAATTTTTACTCCATTATACTGGAAATTTGCAAGCGTTGTGTAAATAGAAATTTTATGCGCAACCTCTTCCGCGCTGGCGGAACTTACGGTTTTACCAAAACCGGCATCTTCAGGCTTTGCGATTGCACCGGCGGCAAATAAAATATGTTCAAAAAGTGTTGTCTTGCCCGCTCCGCCATGCCCCGCTATTGTTACATTACGAATTTCCATACTGCCTCCACAAAATGCAGTTTAATAAAGTATATGTGTTCAGTCAAGGCGCAGAATTGGTCCTGAACAGAACTGTAAGTCATAAAATCTGAGGGCTTTGCAAAAGGGGATAAAAGCCGCCTGTGGTGGGGGGGGGGGGGGGGGGGCGCCGGGCCCCCCCAACGGTGTGGCGGATGGTTGAGACACAATAAATGTAAGGAAAAGTGTCCATGCGTG
>JAIRPU010000034.1 GCA_031256815.1 Spirochaetaceae bacterium | reverse complement strand
GGAATGGCGCTTGTATTTTTGGTATTGATATACAATTCACCGGCGGGGCTTGTCTTGTATTGGACGCTTAACAATATATTTTCGCTTGCGAAAAATTGTTTTAAGAACATTAAAAATGCAAAACAAAAACTTTTTTATGCTTTTTGTATCTGCATTGCTTTATTAGACATATATATTCTATTTTTTCATCCGGGTATGTTTATAAAGCGTTTTATCGGAGCGGCTATATGTTCAGTTTTTCTTTTAATTCCCGTTCTGGTCAAATTGTGCAAATCAAAATTATTAAGGCTTGACGCCCGATGCTCGTCCACCGATGTAAAAATATTTCTCTGCGCCGTGTCAGTTTTATTTTTGCTTACCGGTTTGGTTATACCAAGCTCGCTTATCGCGTCATCGGTTACGGAATTTTCATTTATCGAGAACTATACATCACCGTTTCCGCTCATTGCTGTAACCATGACTCAGTCGGCTGGTTTCTTTATAGTTTGGGGAATAGCGCTGTATTATTTCTTTTCTGACAGAATAAAAATCTGGTTTACGGTATTTTTTTCGGTTCTGGGCATTGCCGCGATTATCGATACGTTTGCTTTTCAGGGCAACTATGGTTTTTTAACAACAACACTTGTCTTTTCAAATCCTGAAAGCTTGAGCATTAACATCAAAACGGCGTTAATAAATACAGTCGTTCTGTTAATTGCGGCGGTTTTGTATCTTTTTGTGTTTTTCAGCGGCAAAGGAAAAAAGATATTATTTCCGCTTCAAACGGTTGCGCTGTTAACGCTTATTATGCTCGGCGTGATAAATGTAACAAAAATATATAATTCTTTTTTTGAACTTAACAATAGAAAAAATACGCTTGTTTCCAGTGATGAAACGCGGAAAATATATCAGTTTTCAAAACAGGGAAAAAATGTTCTGGTAATTATGCTTGACAGGGCTATATCCGGTTATGTGCCGTATATATTCAAAGAAAAACCCGAACTATTACCGTCGTTTCGGGGGTTTACCTGGTATCCCAACTGTGTTTCGCTTGGAGGTTATACATTGCTTGGGGTTCCGGCTTTGTTCGGCGGTTATGAATATGCCCCCGCCGAAATACAAAAACGGGATACTGAGTTGCTGGTCAATAAATACAATGAAGCGCTGCTGGTGCTGCCGCGCCTGTTTTCAGAATTGGACTTTGCGGTAACGGTAACCGACCCTTCATGGGCAAACTTTGGGCTTTCCCCTGATGTACGCATTTATAATAATTATCCCGGTATTCACGCCGAAAATATACACGGCAGATATACCATGGATTTTTTGAAAAAAAAGCCGAATTTACAGGTAATTTCTATTTCCGGTTTGCTTAAAAATAACCTGATTCGATTTTCGTTGTTTAAAATTGCGCCTTCATTTTTAAGACAAACTGTATATGACCACGGAAATTGGCTTGCAACTACTGAATTCGGCAGCACGGAATTGACACGCGACACTTTGGATAATTACGCAAATCTTGATATTCTGCCGGAAATAACAGGTATTACCAATACGGAAAAAAATACTTATACGGCGCTGGTCAATGATTTGACCCACGAACCCGCTTTTTTTCAGGCGCCGGACTATGTACCCGTAAATACCGTTACCAATAAAGGCAGCAGCCCTTTTGCGGAAGAAGACCATTATCACGCGAATATGGCGGCTTTACTATTGCTGGGCAAATGGTTTGATTTTTTACAACAAAATGATGTCTATGATAATACGCGGATAATAATTGTTTCGGATCACGGATGGTATATCAACAGCGCACTGCCTAATAATTTTGTGCTGCCCAACGGCTCGTCGTTTCTTAATTTTAATCCTTTGCTTATGGTAAAGGACTTTAAAAATAACGGTCAACCAGACGGCGGTATTACAACCGATACTGCTTTTATGACACAGGCCGATGTTCCTTTTTTAGCCGCAAAAGACATTACAGAAGCGGAGAATCCATTTACGCATAAACCTTTGTATTACGATAAATCAGGCGGTGTAACTATCTCTACCGCTCATACATGGGAATCGCCTGATACATCAAAGTATACATGGAAGATTCGCCCTAATGAGTGGCTTCATGTCTATGACGATAATTTCAAACCCGAAAACTGGAGCGCTGCCGGCAAGTAGATTTTCAACCGGCGTCTGTAAGATTGGGCGGTTTGCGCCGGCATAGAGCCGGCGGGATAATGGACAGTTTGTTGACGAATATAAGGACTTCGGGTATAATCCCTTCAAATCGGCGCATGTATGCGTAATGGGGTCGCAATGGAAATTTTGCGGCATCCAAAATTTTTCAAAGGTGGTAATTATGGCACTATCAAAAAAATTTATTGACAAGATGGAAAAGTCTCTCTTGGCAATAAAACGGGAAATCATAGATGAATTAGTAGGCAGCAGCAAGGAATTTGAGGAAATGGTTACAGACTTGTCTCCTAAAGACCTTGCCGACATCGCAAGCGATGATATTGACAGGAAGATGCTGGAAGCCAAAGGGCAGACTCTCTTAAAAAGAATGAAACTTATAGACGCGGCAATAGCGCGTATAAAGCAGGGGAAGTATGGTCTTTGCGCCAAATGCGGCAAGCCTATAGGCGAAAAGCGTTTGGAGGCTATTCCTTATGTGCTTCAATGTATTGAGTGCAAAGAGGCGGACGAAAAACGCGCTCGATAGTATAAAGTATGACGCCATCGCAACTGCTGGAAACTTACCGGACGCGGCTTGTGGCTGTTGAACGCAAAGCGGCGCTTACGGTTTCCACATACTGCCTCGAAATAAAACTTTTTTTGGATTGGCTTTTGGCGGCGGAGGGGCTGCCTGCGGATATTAAGGACGCGGTAAGCGGCGCTGACGCCGCGCTGCTAACATCTTATCTTTTATACCGGAGTAAAGAGGCGCTTATTCCAAGGTCGGTTGCTAAGGCTATCTCGGCTTTGCGCTCATTTTTCCGGTTTGCGATGGCGCAAGGCTGGCGCAAGGACAACCCCGCGTCTCTTTTGCAGATGCCGGGGCGTCCGGCGCGGCTTCCTTCGGCGCTTTCCCGCGAACAGGTTGATGGGCTTTTTGCGCAGGCAAAAACCGGGACGCCGGCCGCTCTCCGCGATAAAGCGCTGTTTGAACTGCTGTATTCATGCGGGCTGCGCATAAGTGAGGCTGTAGGGCTCAACCTTGACGATATTTATTTTAACGAGGCGCTAATTCGCGTAAGAGGGAAGGGCGGTAAGGAAAGACTTGCGCCCTTTGGAACAGACGCCGAAGTTCTGCTAAAACAGTATCTTTTGGAGGCGCGTTCCGTTCTGCTTGCCGGAAAAAAAAACAGCGCTTTTTTTGTAAGCCGTCAGGGAAGGCGGCTTTCGCGCAAAACGGCGTGGAAAAATTACGCGGCGCTTGCCCGCTCTGACGGAAAAAGTTCAAAACTGCATACCCTGCGCCATAGTTTTGCCACAGAAATGCTTGCCGGCGGCGCAGACCTCCGTTCCGTGCAACTCCTCTTAGGACACGCCGATTTGGCAACCACGCAAATTTATACTCACTTGAATACCGCCCGCTTAAAAGAAGCGCACAAAAAGTACTTGCCTGCTCTAAGAGAGCAGCCGAAAAACTGAAGTTTCACGGCTGCATGTATAGAGGGCTGTTATACGCGGCGCTGATTTATGCTCGATTGCATAAACCGGTGCTTACTTAAGCAATTTTTCGCAAACTTCTAAAAAGCGGTTCATGTCGTCTTCTGTTCCCATACTGATGCGCAAAAAGTTTTTTGTTCGTTCCCCCGGAAAATAGCGCGTTAGAATTCCATTTTTGCGCAGCGCCTCGAACAGAGGTTTAGCGCCGTCATTTCCGTCCGGCAATGGCGGGCGGGCAAAAATAAAGTTTGCTTTGGAAGGCGGCATTTGCCAGCCCATAGCGCCAAGAGCGGCGCTTACCCGTTCCCGTGTTGCCGTTATTTTGGCGTTCACCGCTGTGTAGTAAGCATCCGCCTTGACCGCCGCCGCAGCGCCTGCCGCCGCGAGGGCGTCTACCGGGTAGGAATTGAACGAGTCCCTTATGCGCTCCAGTCCCTCAATAAGCGGACGCTGTCCCAGCGCATAACCAACCCGCAGCCCCGCGAGGGATGCCGATTTGGAAAAAGTCCGCACAACAAGAAGGTTGTCAAAGCGTTCAATATAAGGCGCGGCTGACTCTGCGCCAAAATCGATATATGCTTCGTCTACTATAAGAACGCGGCGCTGTTCCTGTAAGTATGCGGCAAGTTTGGCGATTTCGTTTACAGCAAGCGCGAGACTAGTAGGCGCATTCGGGTTCGGGAAAATAGCGCCGGCACAGGGAAGCCGGTAATCGTCAATGGAAAGCGAAAAATCATCTCGCAGCGGTATCGTTTTATACTGAACATCCCAGAGGGACGCAAATACCGGATAAAAACTGTATGTAACATCAGGGAAGAGTACAGAAAGCCCTCTGTTTTCTTCAGCGCCGGAAGGGAAGAACGCGGCAAAAGCAAATGCCAGAACCTCGTCCGAGCCGTTGCCCGCAAAGATTTGTTTAGGGTCAAGGTTAAATTTTGCGGAGAGCGCCTCGCGCAGTTCTGTCGAAGCCGGGTCAGGATAGAGCCTTAGCCGCCCCGCCGCCTTGGATATAGCCTCGATAACTTCCGGCGGCGGCGGATAGGGATTTTCGTTTGTATTAAGTTTGATGATACGCGCCGCGCCTTTTGGCTGCTCACCCGGTATATATGGACGCAGAGAATATACGCGCTTGTTCCAATAAATGCTCATAATTTATTGTAACGGCGGAAGCGGGCAGCGGGTAGGGGTTTTGCGCTATATTTGTTTTATGGTATTGTAAGACAAGGAAGGATAAATATGGGACTTTTTACCGAAAAAATTACACTTAAAAATTCCGGCGATGTATATTCAGCCGGGCGGGGCTACATTAAAGAGGAAGAAATCCGTCAAGTTATCGTTGACGCCCTTGTCGATTCCGGAGCAAGCGCAATGGTGATACCGGAAACGGTACGTGCTGAGTTGGGCTTGCAATTAAAAAAGGAAACGGAAGTTAGCGTTGTTGGCGGTAAATTGACGGCTCAAGTTGCCGAACCGGTTGAGGTGCACTGGCAGGACAGAATGAGTGTTTGTACACCGCTGGTAATTCCGGTTGATATGCAGCCCCTTTTGGGGGCGCTACCTATGGAAGAAATGGACATTATGGTTCATCCAAAGGAAGGGCGGCTTGTCGGTGCTCACGGCGACAAAATTGTTCTTTATGCGGTAGGCGTCCGTGTAGAATAAGATGCAGGTAAATAGAGAATGTCGATGCGTAATCTTTTTATTACAATAATTTTTTTTGCGGCGCTGCCGTTATTTGGACAGTCCGCCGAAGGCGCAGCCGCAGGCATAGTTAGAGCGGCGCGTAACAGAATAGATGCCAAGACAATTACATCCCGTTCCCGCATGGAATTGACGGCAAAAAATGGCGGCAAGACGGAGCGTCTTATAGACCAATTTTCCAAAGACGGCGCGGACGGCAAGAAGATATTTATCGTCTTTCAAAAACCGGCGGGAGTAGCCGGCACACGCTTTTTAACCATTACACAAAAATCGGGCGGCAAAGACAACAAATGGATTTTTCTGCCGTCTCTTGGGAAGACGCGGCGTATAAGCGCGTCCGAAGGCAGCGGCAGTTTTGTCGGCACCGACCTTTCGTACGATGATGTTTCCTCCGCCGACCGCGATGCCGCGCTTGATACGCATACCATGCTTCGCGAAGAAAACCTCAACGGCAAAGCCTGTTATGTAATTCAATCTGTGCCGAAAGATGCCGCTTATCAGTATTCAAAAATGACGCAATGGATAGGCAAAGCGGACTCAATTACATGGAAGATAGAATTGTACGACCAGAAGGGCAGCCTAAAAAAAATTCTCGAAGCGCTGGAAGTAAAAACTATTCAGGGTTACGAAACGCCGGTGCGTACAAAAATGACAACAATAAGCGCCGGTACTTCCACAGAAATTTTTGTGGAAGAGATTAAATACAACGGCGAAATCCCGGACGGCGTGTTTACTCAGAATTATCTGGAAACCGGTAAATTATAAATAGAATGAAAATAACATCATATCTTTTTTTGAGCGTGTGTATTTTTGCCGCGCCGTTTCTTTATGCTGATGATTTTAACCCGTTTGGAGACGGAGAGGCGGACGGCGGTAAAAGCGGCGCTGCCAATTTTGGCATTAGCATAGGCGGAGAAATTTCCGCTGGAACAACATTCTATTTTGAAGACATAAAAAATGGCGCGGATAGTATATTGCCCGGCAATCTGGTTAAGGGGCGGCTTGATTTTTCCGCAAAGGGAGATTTTGCGGAGGCGTTTATCAGCCTGAAAGTTGAGCCGGTTTTCGCGGCTTCCAATTTGAATATCAAAACTTTGTTTCCGGTGTATGCGGACGAAATGTATGCTTCGTTTTATTATAACGCGCAGGGGCGGACGGCGTTTATATTGAGCGCGGGTTTGCGGAAACTTAATTGGGGAAAGGCGGACAGCGATGGTCCGCTTGATGTGATAAATCCGCATGACTATTCCGATTTAAGCGAAGTAA
>JAIRPU010000015.1 GCA_031256815.1 Spirochaetaceae bacterium | reverse complement strand
ATCGAAAAAGCGGCTCAGGCGGTATTGGACACCCGCGCAGCGTTTCCAGACAGCAGCCTTGCCGGCCTGTACGACCCGCTGACTATGCCCCCGGCGCTGGTAAAGGCGCATCAAAAACTTGACAAGGCGGTAGAGAAAGCCTACGGCAAGGAGTTCACCAACGACGCCGATAGGGTAGCCCATCTTTTCTACCTGTATCAGACTTTAACCGAAGGCTTGATCGCCCAAAAGACCCGCCGGAAGAACCTGTAATAACCGCTTGCCACCTGCGCGGCTACTGCGCACGCTGCCGCCGGTTGAAGCGCACTGCGCCGCGGCCAGCGAATGTGTCCACGCGCAACGTCAGGCGCTGCCGCAGGTAGCCGGTGGCACGGCGGTATGCTTTGCACGCAAAGCATACCGCCGCCTTCGATAAGGCCGACCGCCATTGTTTCCGCAGGCTTGCGCAGACACCCGCGCAAGCGATTGAAGCGGAATTTGCAAGCGAAGCGAAGCAAATTGTAGCGGAAAGCGCGGTTTTTGCCTCCGGCGTGTGCCTCCTGCAAAAGCATTTTGCGCTTTTGCAGGCTTGCGTTAAGGCCGCGACTGCGCAACGCACTCGCGGCGCAGAGGACGCCGGCCAGCGAAACCGCAGCACGGTTTCGCTGGCTTCCGGGCGGCAGCCGCGGCCGCAGACTGAAGGCCGGGGGGCGGCGGCCGCGCAGGCCGGGAAAGTGCCGGCCGCCGCTTCGCGGCGCGCCCGCACAGCGGGCGCGGGTTGCACACGCCCCAGCGAAACCGCAGCGCGGTTTCGCTGGCTTCCGGGCGGCAGCCGCCGCGCCTCCGGCGCGGGCAAACGCTGACAGCCGGCAAAGCGCGGAGAGCTTTGCCGGCGTGGCCGGCCGGGGGGCGGCGGCCGCGCAGGCGGCCTGCGATAAGGCCGCAAGCGGCCGCCGCGCTTCGCGCGGCCGTCTCGCAGGCTTGGTTATGCTTTGCACGCAAAGCCTAACCAAGCGCCCACCTCACGCCCCGCACAGCACGAAGCGCAGGGCGGGGCAACGCGCAGACGGCGCGCTTCCACCACCAGCCGCCGCTACGCTGCTTTTGCCGGAGGCAAAAATGCGCCCAAAATACACTGAATGTACGCCTGCAAACGCTGTGTTGACAAGAATAATTTAGTTTATATAATTCAAAATCATTCTTTAATAAAGACAGCGTCAGGAGGAAAATATGCGGAAAATTCTAATCGCATCGTTGTTTTGTTTTACTTTGTTTTGTTTTTTTGGCTGCAGCAAGAAAAACGATTCAGGTGCGGCTCTTAATGTCGCACTTATGATAAACGGAAATCTTGGAGATAAATCTTTCCACGATTCGGCCAACAATGGAATGAATCTTATTCGCGATAAACTTGGCTGCAAGACGCGCGTTGTTGAAACCGGTTATGATGACTCCAAATGGGAGCCGGCCCTGCGTGACCTTTGCGATGAAAAGTACGACATTATCGTTTGCGGAACCTGGCAGATGCAGGAACTTGTTTCAAAAGTAGCGGCGGATTACCCTGAACAAAAAATGATTATCTACGATACATCTGTTGATTACGCCAATGATACCGCTGGAAAGTTCAAAAACATATACTCCATGGAATATAAACAAAATGAAGGTTCGTATTTGGCGGGAGCGCTTGCCGCAAAAATGAGCGGCACGGGAGTCATCGGTTTTGTTGGCGGCATGGATAATACTGTTATAAGGGATTTTCTTATCGGTTATATTCAGGGCGCCAAAGACGCCAATCCGGCGATTAAAGTTATACCTTCTTACATAGGCAATTTTAGTGATACGGCAAAGGCAAAAGAGCTTACTTTTACCCAGTACCAGATGGGCGCCGATGTAGTCTTCTCCGTAGCGGCTAACGCCGGCGAGGGAACGCTTCAGGCATCCAAAGAAAGGAATCACCTTGTTATAGGCGTGGATTCTGACCAGGCGATGCTTTACGAATCAAGCGACCCGGTGCTGGCAAAACTTATTATGTCGTCCATGCTCAAACGGGTAGACCAGTCGATTTATATTGCTGTGGAAAAAGCGATGAACGGCAGTCTTGAATGGGGAAAGCGGGTCGCACTGGGCATTAACGAAGATTGTATCGGACTTGCCGATAATCCAATTTACCGGGAAGTTGTGCCTGAGGATGTCCGGCAGGAGATTGCCATGTACAACGAGCGTATTAAAACAAACCAAATACAGGTACTTAGCGCATTTGGAATGGAACAGGCGGCATTTTCAAGTTTTGTAGATTCGGTGCGTCCGTAGTTTAAAATGCGGCTGACATCAGCCGCATAATTTTTATCCGGTGAACAACACCGGACGGGGATGTTTGTGACAGAAATACTGCGAATGGAAGGGATAGAAAAGATATATCCCAACGGCGTTATCGCCAACAACGGCGTTGACCTGCGGATTAACGCTGGAGAAATTCACGCGCTGGCAGGTGAAAACGGCGCCGGAAAGACTACTCTAATGAAAATACTCTTTGGCATAGAGCGTCCTACCGGCGGACGGATTTTTTTTAACGGCCATGAAGTATCAATAAAATCTCCGGTTGACGCCATTCATAAAGGGCTGGGCATGGTACACCAGCATTTTATGCTGGTGGAATCGCTTTCTGTAGCGGAGAATATCTGCCTTGGCATGGAGCCGGTAAAAGGCGCGTTTCTTGACCGCAAAAAAATGACGGAAAGCGCAGTCGAAATAATAAAAAAATACAATTTTTCCATAAACCCTAACGATAAAATCCGCGATATTTCCACAGGAACGCGGCAAAAAGTAGAAATTCTTAAAGCGCTGTTCAGGAACGCCAAACTCTTGATTCTTGATGAACCTACGGCGGTACTTACCCCGCAGGAAACCGGCGAACTGTTTCAGAGACTTAAACTGCTAAAAACGCTTGGACATACTATCATTTTTATCTCGCATAAATTAAACGAAATTAAAGAGATTTGCGATAGAATTACCATAATGCGGAATGCCAGAAACGCCGGAGTTTACGATGTAGGCTCTATAAGCAAACAGGAAATTTCAAATCTTATGGTTGGCAAGGATGTAGACTGGAACATCAACAAGGCTCCGGCGCGCGCCGGAGCCGCCGCATTGAAGGTGCGGAATCTTGGCGTTACAGACGATTCAAAGCGTAATTTGCTCCATAATGTAAACTTTACGCTAAAGCGCGGCGAAATTCTTGGCATTGCCGGTGTTGACGGCAACGGCCAGCGCGAACTTGTGGAGGCTGTTACAGGACTTGTTAAACCCTCCGCCGGTACTGTCGAGCTTATGGGCGTGAATATCGATGGGCTTTCCATAAAAAAGATTCGCAATGCCGGCCTTTCCCACATCCCGCAAGACAGGATGACGCGGGGCGCTGCGCTGACTTCATCGATAGAAGAAAATCTTATATCAATCTCTTATGATTCCGGTATTTTTTCTTGCGGCCCTTTGCTTAACATAAAAAAAACCGCCAAAAAATCTGAAGAGCTTATAAGAGAGTTTCAGGTAAAGGCCGCCTCAATAAAAGTTCCTGTAAAAATGCTATCCGGCGGCAATATTCAAAAAGTTGTGGTTGCCCGTGAATTTACAAGCGCCGCCGGACATATTGCCGCAGACAGAGCAGCCGCCTGTATTGTGGCCGACCAGCCAACCCGCGGCATTGACGTTGGAGCCGCCAAATTTATACACCGAAAACTGGTCCAGTTAAGAGACGATGGCGCTGCAATACTGCTTGTTTCCGCCGACCTTTCAGAAGTAATGGAGCTTTCCGACAGACTGCTTGTTTTGTATGGCGGCAGAATTGCGGCGTTTTTCCCCTCCGCCGAAGATGTTACCGAAGAAGAACTTGGGCTTTATATGCTTGGACTTAAACAAGATCCGGAAGAAATATTGAACGAGGCGTTATTGTGAAAATCATCCCGGAAAAACATGGAATAAAATCTTTAAATATAGAAACACGCTTTGAAATACTGCGCTTTTCTACGGCCATAGGCATTGCGATTCTACTATCGTTTGTTATCATAATGCTTGTCAGCAAGGAGCCTTTTGCCGCTTTAAGGCATCTGTTCCTTGGCCCCTTAAGTTCAGGACGCCGTTTTGGCAATGTTATAGAACTGGCAATAACGCTTACCTTTGCCGGCCTTGCCGTTTCTGTTATGTTCAGCGCAAACCAGTTTAATATGGGCGCGGAAGGTTCATTTTACGCCGCCGGCGCTGTTGCCGCTATGGCTGCGCTAAGTTTCCAGCTGCCGGTCGTACTGAACCCGCTTGTGGCGATTATGCTTGGAGCCGCTTCCGGCGCGGTTGTTTGTGCCGTTCCAGCCCTGCTAAAAGAACGCTGGGGGGCATCGGAGCTGGTGTCTTCGTTAATGTTGAATTATGTGTTTTTTTATTTTACGCGGTATTTTACAAATACAGTTTTTAATGACCCTGAATCTGGTTATATTGCTACTCATCTTCTGCCTGTTTCTGCAAAACTTCCAAAAATTATCGAAGGAACACGAATACACGCCGGACTTTTTATTGCGCTGGCTGTGGCTGTTGCGGCAGTACTGTTCATGCGAAGAACTACATGGGGTTATGCGCTTATTCAAACCGGCCGGAATCCGGCCTTTGCGCGCTATTCCGGTATTAATACAAAAGCGGTGCTGCTCTATTCGCAGCTTATAGGAGGGGGCATAGCCGGCGCAGGCGGCGCTGTGGAAGTTTTGGGGATGTACGACCGTTTTCAGTGGCAGTCAATGCCTGGCTACGGTTTTGACGGCGTTATAGTGGCAATTTTGGCAAAAAACAAACCTCAGTTTGTCCCTGTTGCGGCCTTTTTGCTGTCTTATATAAGAATTGGCGCAGACCGTATGTCTACTGCAACCGATGTAACCAGCGAAATGATTTCCATAATACAGGGTATTATTATTATGCTTGTGGCGGCGCAGGCATTTATGAGCGGGCGGCGGCAGAAGATGCTCGTAAAGGAACTTAAAAGCAATGACTAGTGTTTTTCAATATATTTTTACCGTAGAATTTGCTTACTCGGTATTGCGGGTTACAACTCCCATTCTGTTTGCCGCGCTCGCTTCGATTATAGCGGAGCGTTCAGGCGCTTCAAACATTGCGCTTGAAGGCATAATGCTTTTTGCCGCTTTGGCGGGAGCCGCCGGTTCCGGCCTTACCGGAGGCAGCCTTTTTTGCGGATTTTTGTTTGCGATTTTAGGCGGACTTGTAATCGCTGTTCTGCTTGCTTATTTTGGACTTTATTTAAAGACCGATATAATTCTGGCTGGAATTGCGCTTAACACTCTGGCCGCAGGCGGCACGGTGTTTTTAATGTTCGCGCTAACCGGCGACAAAGGCTCTACATCTTCTTTAAAACCGGCGGTTTTTCCCAAAATAGAGCTTCCTTTTATCGAAAACATTCCTGTTTTTGGAAAAATCTTTTCGGGGCAAAACACGCTTACTTATATCGCGTTTTTTATGGTTTTTGCGGTATGGGCGCTGCTTTTTAAAACCAAACTTGGACTGCGCCTGCGGGCGGTTGGAGAAAACGCCGAAGCCGCTGCATCTGTGGGAATACACGTCAAAAAGATTCAATTTACAGCGCTTTTGATAAGCGGTTTTTTGGCGTCTCTTGGCGGCGCGTTTCTTTCCATGGGTTATATGAACGGTTTTACGCGCGGCATGGTTTCCGGCAGGGGCTTTATAGCGCTTGCCGCGGCGGCGATGGGGCAGCTTTCCCCGCTTCCAACTATGCTGGCATCGCTGGTATTTGGTTTTTTTGACGCGCTTTCCAACATACTCGCCGCAATGCGTATACCGGACGAATTCGTAAAAATTGTTCCATACATGGCAACCGTGCTGGGACTTATAATATTTTCCGCTATGCGGACACTGCGCCTTAAAAAATCAAAAAAACTGGCGCTTAATGGAGAGTTAAATAAATAAAATGAAAAAAATTCCTGTAATAATCGACTGCGACCCTGGGCATGATGACGCTATTGCGTTAATACTGGCATTTGCCAGAGAAGAATTAGATGTAAAAGCGGTAACTGTCAGCGCTGGAAATCAATCTATTGAAAAAACGCTGTTAAACGCAAAGAAAGTTTTAAGCTTTATCGGGAAGCATCCGCCGCTGGCTGCCGGCGCAACAAAACCGCTTTTTAGAAAGCTGGAAACAGCCGCCGAAGTTCACGGCGAAAGCGGTTTGGACGGCCCCTCGCTGCCCGCGCCGGATTTTTCGGAAGAACCGGTTCCGGCGGTGGAACTTCTGCGAAAAACGATTATGGAAACGCCGGAGCCGGTTACGCTGGTTCCGACAGGCCCTTTAACCAACATAGCCATTCTTTTTACGGCGTATCCCGAAGTTAAAAAGAATATCCGGCAAATATCTTTAATGGGCGGCGGCATCGAAGCGGGCAACTGGACAAGCGCCGCCGAATTCAACATTTTTGTAGACCCGGAAGCGGCGGATATTGTGTTTAAGTCGGAACTGCCGATTATCATGGCGGGGCTTGATGTAACTCATAAAGCGCTTTTTCTTAGAGAGGATATAGCAGAGTTACGGCGTATTGGCGGCAGGGTTCCAATCCTTGTAGCGGAACTTTTGGACTTCTTTTTTGAATATCATATAGCGCAGGATTTTGCCGGAGCGCCGCTTCACGACCCTTGCGCCGTGGCTTATCTGGTAAAACCGGAATTGTTTAGCGCCAGACAGTATCATGTTGATATTGAAACACGCGGCGAACACACTGCCGGCATGACTTTAGCGGACAGGCGGCACTGGAGTAAGACAAAACCAAATGTAACGGCGCTGCTGGATGTAGACCGCGCGGGTTTTGTCAATCTGTTGATTGAAGCGTTTAAATCTTACGAAAAATAGCGCAGCGTTTTTAGCCCGCCCGTCTGTGCCCGGCGGCCAAAGGCGCGGCAAACCAAGTCGGCCGCAGCGCGGCGATGTGTCCGGCCGGCCTCGCCTGCGAAGCGGCCGGCAGCCGCCGTCTGCGTCTTGCGCCACAGCCTTTAAGCCCGCAGCGTTTTTAGCAGCGCGCGGGTTTCTCTTTCTACGATTTCTTTACTTGCGCCGGAAAGCTCGCCAAGCGGCATCCGGCAAGGCCCGGCCGGAAGTCCGGCAAGCCGCATTGCGTATTTAATTGGCACAGGATTCGTTTCTATAAACGCCGCGTAAATAAAAGGCAAAAGTTCAAAATGAATTTTTCGGGCGCTGTTAAAATCACCGGCAAGCGCCGCATTAACAAGCGCCAATACTTTTTTTGGAACAAGATTTGAGATTACCGATATAATCCCATCACCTCCAAGCGCCATAAGCGGAAGTGTAAGCCCGTCATCGCCGGAAAACACGGTAAACTCAGCGCCGGCTTCGTGTTTTTTTGCGCGAATTACACGAAGCACTTCGCCCATTTGGTTTATATCGCCAGACGCTTCTTTTATTCCGGCTATGCCTGGAATTTCGGCAATCTTTGCCATAAGCGGCGTTGGAATGTTTCTTCCAGTCCTGCCGGCTATGTTATAAACAATAATTGGTATGCCGGTTGCCGCGACAGCCTCAAAGTGCCGCAAAAGGCCGCTGTCGTTTGGCTTGTTGTAATATGGCGTAACAACCAGCGCCGCATCCGCGCCAAGCGTTTTTGCGCGCTCGCAGTAAAGAACCGCGTGTTTAGTCGAATTTGAACCGGCCCCTACCAGAACAGGAACCGCTTTTTTTCCATCGTTTGCCTTCGATTCGGCAATTGCTATTTTTATAAGCTCTTCTTCTTCCGCTTCATCTAAAGTTGGAGTTTCGCCGGTTGTGCCTATGGGAACAAGACCGTCAATTCCGGCTTCAATCTGCATACGAATAAGTTTTCGCCAGCCTTCAAAATCAACCTCCCCTGAATCTTTCATGGGGGTAATAAGCGCCGTCCATACACCGCCTTTCATGATAAAACATCCTCCAAAGTAAAAATACCGCGCGCTCCGGCGTTAAAACGTTCTCCAAGCCAGGCCGCGGCAAAAAGCGCCCCGCCTGCAAGCCCTTCCCTGTTTCTTGTCGTATGCCGAATCTCTATGCTGTCCGAAATTGAATCAAAAACAACGGCATGAGTCCCCGGCACTGCCCCCAGCCTGACGCTTGCTATATGCAGTTCTTCCGGCAATGGAGGACGGTCAAGTTTGTCGTAAACAGCGCGTTTTTTACGTTTAAAATTCTTTAAAATTAGCTCCGCCATGCTCTTTGCGGTTCCCGAAGGGCTGTCCGCTTTTTTGTTATGATGCGCTTCAAAACCTGCCACATCGTAATCGTCAAATTTATTAATGAGCATAGACGCTTCCGCGAGAATTTTGTAAAAAAGCTGAACGCCAAGCGCGAAGTTCGGCGCATAAAGCAAAGCGCCATTATGATTTTTTACAAAACTTTCCGCTTCGCCGGCTTTTTCGTACCAGCCTGTTGTGCCAACCACCGCCGGAAAGCCGCGCTCCGCCGCCGCTTTTATGTTTTCAAATGCCGCATCAGGGCGGGTAAAGTCTATAACTACAGCCGGCTGAAAGTTCACGCCGCCCTGGGGCAGGTCAAACAGGGTCTTATAAACGGCGGCGCCGGATTTTGAAACGCCATCGAACAACGGGTCAACCACAGCGGCAACTTTAAGGCCGCGGGCGGCGGCCATTTCTTCAATAAGACGCCCCATTTTGCCATAGCCGGAAATAATTATATTCATTAAAACTTTGCTTTTGGACGGGTTACAATCTTTTTTATGCTGCTGTTTTGCGCCATCCAAACCCGCTCGTTTGTTTCAAGGTCGGTCATTCTGGCGTTTACAAAATATGTGCGGACGACCTGATTCCCCGCTTCGTCAATTATAGATTCAATAGAACCGGTCAGAACAAAATCGGCGCCTGTTTCGTTGGCAAGCGCTTTGGCGGTAGCATCGCTGGTAAAACCGCTTTGATTCTGGTCAATGCGTTCTTTTCTAAAAGAGTCTCTTTCGCTGCCGCCTGCCACAAAGTCGAGTTTGCCGGAATTAAAAATCGCGGTTTCCATTGTCGTGGTAATTACCGCTGTGTTTATATGTTCCGATGTATTATTTCTAAATTCGCCAACAAGTACTTTTGGGGTTTTGGAACCTCTCCGTGCCAGCGCCTTGTTCATTTTTGCGTTGGAAAGGCAGTCTTTTATTAACGATTCGCATACAATACGCGCATCTGTATCGTTCCAATAACCGCTTTTATCGGCAATTTTACCGGAATCTATGCGTTCAACTTTAGGGTTGGAAGAACATCCGGCAAAAAACGCGGCGCAAAACACCGCAAAAATAATATATTTTTTCATTACTACCTCTTACAAATGCTTAATTTTATACGGCGTAATATCTATTTTCAAGCCCGTTGAAAGGCCGGCCGGAAATTCCGAATTAGAAAAAATTATGAACCGGCTAACGTATACATTCATGGTATTTTGGGCGCATTTTTGCCGGCGGTACGCGCCGTGGCCGCGACCGTCTGCGGCGCGCGCAGGACAGAGCTGCCGGCAAAGCCGCGCAAAGCGCGGCCACACCACCTGAAGCCGGCAAAAGCGCTTAGCGCTTTTGCCGGCCCCGTGCGCCCCCGGCCGCTTCGCGGTACGCGCCGTGACCGCGCCCGTCTGCGGCGCGCGCAGGACGCGGCTGCCGGCAAAGCCGCGCAAAGCGCGGCCACCACATGAAGCCGGCAAAAGCGCTAAGCGCTTTTGCCGGCCGCACGCCCCCGGCCGCTTCGCGGCACGCCGCACCCCCGCGCTTGCGCGCGGGCATAAAAAAGAGAATAAAAATCTATAAGATTTTTATTCTCTTCCAATCCAATCCAATCCAATCCAATTCCGACCGGCAAAAAACGCGCTTTCCGCTCCAATTTGCTTCGCTTCGCTTGCAAAGTCCGCTTCAATCGCTTGCGCGTTTGCGTCAGCCCACGGCTGTCCGCCAACGGCTGCCCGCCGTGGCTGCCCCCGCGAAGCGTAACGCATATCCGCGCCATTAATTAAGTATGGTATTCAAAATAAAATTCAATGTATTGACAAAGTAGGTTTTTATGAGGATATTTAAAAGCAAGTGGTTTGAAAGATTTGCCCGCAAAAACAGTTTAACCGACGAGGCGCTTAGGGCGGCTGTCGCGGAAATTGAGGCGGGAAACTTCAGCGCGAATTTGGGCGGGAACGTGTACAAACAACGAGTGGCGCGTCAGGGGCAGGGCAAGAGCGGCGGCTACCGGACTATCGTGCTGTTAAAGCATGGTGAGCGGGCGTTTTTTGTATACGGGTTTGCAAAAAGTGAATTGGACAATATTGACGACAAAGATATTAAGCGCTTAAAAGAAAATGCGCGTGATATGCTCAATATGAACAACACCGTTATTGCAAACTGTTTGCGTTCCAGTTCGCTTGTAGAGATATAATTATGGAGGTTTAAGATGGAAAAATATCAGAGTAAAATAGCGCAGATTGTACACGATAACGCAAAATCCATGTTTTGTGCCGGCGGTATTTCAGAAAGCCGGATGCGCGAATATGACGAGGCGTGCCTTGTTCAGACTGCCGCGCCGATTCCGCGCATTTCAAGCCAAAAACCCGCCGCCGCCGCACAAGGCGCGTGCGCGCGCGCAGTGTAACAGTTGCCAGCCGGCTGCGCTGCGGTTTCCAGGCGTTGTACGCTCTGCATAGAGCGGGGACCGGCAAACAAAGCAGCGCCACGCGAATAAGGCGCTGCCGCACCGGCCGCGCCGACACCAAAGCGCGCTTTCGCAAACAAGCGCCTTATATAATAAACAAATAGCTTGACTGCCGGCGTTATATCTGTGATACTGTTTGTATGATAGACCGGGTGCTGATAGATGCGCTTAAATTCAAATCCAAGCCGCTTTCACTGCGCTGGAAAGAAAAAATTCGCAGTTTCCCTGAACTCAAACATTATAACGCGCTGGAAGACGAAATGCTAATTTCACTTATCGAAAGCATCTTTCCCCTTCTTGCCGGATATTTGGAAAACGGCCTGGACAAAAGCGCATTCGGCGGTTACTTTGTGCGTATGGGCAAGAGCAGCGTAACGCACGGCTTCCCGCTTTCAGAAACGCTTTACGGCCTTCATTTAAGCCAGGAAATAATCCTAAAATATATGGAAAGCGAAATAACCATGGACGGTTCTGTGGCGCTTTATCAGGCTATTTCGGTTACCGCAAAAATAGCCGGTTTTTTTCTGCTTGGCTGCTATTATCTTAACCGCGGCTTCCAGGAAGGAACAATAGAAAAAATAACCGCTAACGAAAAAATTCCAAAAGAACTGCTGATTAAATATTATAAAGACGATTTTTTCTTTAAAAAAGAGGATTAAATGAGCATAGGCGAAAAGCTGATTAAATCGCTTGAAATAAAAACCTTGTGGACAATAAAACTTGGCGGGTTTTCTATTCCTGTTACCGAAACCGTTGTTATTAGCTGGGCGGCAATGGCAATCCTTATAATCGCCGCGTTTTTGGCAACCAGAAAGCTAAAAGAAATTCCGTCCGGCGTACAGGTAATAACCGAATCGCTTGTGGACTTTCTAAACACATTTTCGCGCGAGCAGTTTGGAAAACAGGCGGCGTTTTTCGGGCCTTATGTTGGAACGCTGTTTTTATACCTTTTAACGGTCAACATTATTCCGGCGTTTACCCCGCAAGCGGCATTTGGAAGAGAGGCGCTGTTTGAGTTAAAACCTCCGGCGCGCGATATAAATGTGCCGGCGGCTCTGGCGCTGGTTTCAATATTAATGGTGATATTTTCCGGCCTTATAATACGCGGGCCAAAGGGCTGGCTTAAAACGTTTTTTCACCCTGTTCCGGCAATGCTTCCGTTTAACATACTTGAATATGTTATAAAACCCGTAACGCTTTGTTTGCGTTTGTTCGGCAATATACTCGGCGCTTTTATAATAATGACTCTTGTTAATCTTGCGCTGGAAAACGCGATTGGGTTCAGCGCGGGAATTTCTATAATCCCCTCTCTCTATTTTGATTTTCTTGACGGCTTTATTCAGGCGCTTGTATTTACTTTTTTAACAACGCTTTATATTTCCGAAGCGGTTCAAACAGAGTCGCATTAATCAGGTATCCGTGTCAAAGCTGCTGTCAAGCGCGGCGGCGGCTTCTTTCGGGCTTTGTTCGCCGCGCCAAAGTTTTATAAGCTCGTTTTTAAATAAAATGGCGGCTTGTTCCGGCTTATTAAAAAACTCCGTGTCATGAATAATCTCCGCGCCTTCAAAAAGCGTTCGCGCTTTTAAGCGCAGCGGGTCTTTTGGATTCTGCTGTTCGCCGGCATTGTCAGACGGAACTGCGCCGGCCGCCTGCGCTATAAAGTCGCGCCGTGAATTTATAAATTCCAAAAAAATCAACGCTTCTTCTTTCTGTTCAGACAAGGGTGAAACGCCTATCTCCCATGAAGTTACATTAAAAACAGGCTTGCCGGCATAATTTTCCGGCGTTGGAATAGCCGTTAAATTCCATTCAAACTTTGGAGATTTTTCTTCTATAATCGCAATATCAAGTGTGCTGCCAATATAAAACGCGCATTTTCCGGCACAAAAAAACGAAAGTTTATCGTCCATTTTAGAGTTAAATATTTCTTCGCCGGCAATATTCGATTCGCCCAGTTTCTGTAAAAACTCAAGCGTTCCAACTGAAGCGCGGGATTTCCAGTCGCCGTTTACGCCCGCAGACCAAAACCAGGGCAAAATATCTTCAAACACATTGCCCGAAAAACCCATGCCGCGTATGTTTTTGGCTTTGTTTTCGATTTTAGTCGCCGCGTCTATAAACTCATTGCGGTTTTTTGGCGGACGGTCAAAACCGGCTTCTTTAAGCATATCAATATTGTAGTACAAAATATTTATAAAAGAGGCTACTTCGGCAATGTTTTCCAGTTCCGGCGCGGCCTCGTTTGTTACAGGCGCGCTAAAAGCTATAACATCCCCGTCCTCGTCTCTATAAACAAGGGAAAGGTTAGGATTTTCCGCTTCAAATTCTGTTGAAAGCCGGGAAATTTCGCCGTGTTTTAAATATTCAGTCCAGTTTTGGCTTACACCAAGTTCCTGTTTTATAAGCCTAAAAGACTCTTTAGGCAGCAGAAAAAGCGCGATTACAAGTACCGCTACAGAAAACGCTAAAAGCGCTTTATCGAATTTAGAAAAACGCGACTCATTATGGATCATAACTTTATTTCGGCATATAAGCGGCGCTGTTATAGCATTTTTGCCAAAGCGTCTCAGACGCCGCCCCAGACGCTGCCCAGTCGCGCCGCCGCCCCCGCCGCGCTGCCCTCAGCCGCTGGCCCCCCGTCTTTCAAGGCAATCATGAAAGTCAGGCCGCACATGAGCAGAGCGCGGCCTTTGCTCTTGCGCAGCTTTTTTATGCCGGAATTAAAGCAGGCGTTTTTTTTCGCTTAACAGCGTTTCTATTTCGTTTTTTAAAGGGAGCGCAGGTATTGCGCCGCGTTTTGCCGTGGTAAGGCTTCCGGCGGCATTGCCAAAATCAACAATAGCGGAAAGTTCATCTTTACTGATTGATTCAAGCTGTCCGCGGCTTTTGTCTTTCAGTTTGTAGAGAATAGCGCCAAGAAACGCATCTCCGGCCCCTGTAGTGTCGATTGTTTTAACATCATAGGTTTTAAGATGGGCGCTGCCTGCCGCACAGCAAAAAAAAGCGCCCTCACGTCCAAGCGAAACAAGCACCACCGCAGGCCCCTGCGCCGCCAGTTCCGCCGCGCCCGCCTCAATACTGCGCTTTCCGGTAATTAACTCCATTTCTTCTTCAGAAACCTTTAGTATGTCTGCCTGTGGAATAAGCCGGACAATTTCACGGGCGGCCTCATCCTGGTTTTTCCAAAGAAGCGGACGGTAATTTGGGTCGTAGCTTACGATTTTACCGTTGGACTTTGCGTAACTCACCGCTTTATGCGTAGTTTGACGGCAGGGCTCGTCTGTAAGGCTTAAAGAACCAAAATGAAAAATTTTGGCGCTGTCGATTAGGGTTTTATTTATTTCGTCCCATTCAAGCATTAAATCCGCGCCCTGCCGCCGGTAAAAACTAAAACTGCGGTCGCCCGCTTCCGTTAAATTAACAAAGGCAAGCGTTGTAAGATAGCGCGGGTCTTTTATAAGCCCGCTTGCATCTATACCGGCGTCCAAAAGTGTTTTTTCCAAATAACCGCCAAACGCATCGCCGCCAACTTTGCCAATAAACACCGTTTTGCCGCCAAGTTTTGTTGTCATTGCAAGTACATTTGCCGGCGCTCCGCCAGGGTTTTGTCCAAAAAGCGCTACGCCCTGTTCGTTCCTGCCGGAAGGAGTCCAATCAATTAATAATTCACCTAAAGCGCATACGTCAAACATATTTTGCTCTACCCTCTCCGGTTTATTATCCGCTAATTTTTACAACAGCTTTTACGATATTTGCTTTATCCGCAACACTTTTGTCCATTGCGTTTTGAATATCGTTAAAATCGAATATATTTGTTACTATGCCTTTTAAATTCACCTTTCCGGAGGCAACGGCGTCGATTGCTTTTGGATAAATGTGCCGGTAACGGAATATCGTTTTTATGTTCAACTCTTTATCCATGGCAACACTCATCGGAAAGTTTACCATGCCCGACTTGCTGTAACCAACCATAACAAGCGTCCCGCCCTTGCAGAGCGCCTGCGCCGCTTGCGCCGTTGCCGCTTCTACACCTGAGGTATCTATGGCAATATCTATTCCGCGCCCGCCGGTAAGCGTGCGCAGCGCCTCTACCGGGTCTTTTTGACTTGAGTTGATTACATCCGTTGCGCCAAGTTCACGGGCCTTTTCCAGCCGTTTCGGCATTACATCAATCTGGTAAACCTGCGAAACGCCATGCGCTTTTAGCGCCATCATCGAAACAAGCCCAATGCAGCC
Source organism: Spirochaetaceae bacterium (assembly GCA_031256815.1). GTDB lineage: Bacteria > Spirochaetota > Spirochaetia > Treponematales > Breznakiellaceae > JAIRPU01. The sequence continues at coordinate 8,038 of JAIRPU010000015.1, read as the reverse complement.
GGAACCAAATACCGCCGCGCTCTGGCCTATCGTGGCGTTGCCCTGCGCCGCCGCATGAAATCCAACGGCAAGCGGCTCGATTAACGCCCCTTCAAGCGTGTCCATATTTGGAGGCAGCTTAAAACAAAGTGCCGCTTCGTGCGCTACATACTCGCAAAAAACTCCGTCCACAGGCGGGGTTGCGAAAAAAATTACATCCGGGCAAAGATTGTATTTACCCTGACGGCAAAACTCACATTTACCGCAGGTTTTACCGGGTTCAAGCGCTACTTTATCGCCTGGTTTTAGATGTTTTACATTTGCGCCCACCTCTATTACAACCCCTCCGGGCTCGTGTCCAAGCACAAAAGGCGGCTTAACAATATAATCGCCAATTCTGCCTGTTTCGTAATAATGCATATCACTGCCGCAAATACCAACGTATTCCAGTTTTACAAGCGCTTCATCCGGCCCTGGTTTTGGAACAGGCCGTTCGGTATATGCCATTTTTCCAAGTCCTGTCATTACAGCAACTTTCATGTTTTCTTTCATTTAGTGCGTCTCCTAATAGTTTTACCGCAATTTTGCATTGCCGGTACATAAATTTGATTTAGAAACAAGTATAACAGCCATCAACAATTAAGTCGCTACCCGATGTATAACCCGATTTGCCGGAGGCAAGATAGATAACCGCCCCCACAAGTTCTTCCGGTTTGCCCATCCTGTGCTGAGGGATAAGCGGCATCCATGCATTTTTTAATTCGGCCGGAGTATCCACACTCATCGGCGTTGCTATGTAGCCTGGCGAAAGGCTGTTTACACGAATACCGTGTTCGCACCATTCCACCGCAAGTGAACGGGTCATGTGAATAACGCCCGCCTTGGATGCGTTGTAGGACGCCTGCCATTGCGGAATATTTACAATGGTACCGGACATTGAAGCCATATTGATAATGCTTCCTTCGATTTTATGTTCTATCATTACACGGCCGGCGGCGCGCGCAACTATATATTCGCCTGTTAAATTGATGTCGATAACCTCACGCCATTCGGCAATGCTGGCTTCCAGCGTACTCTTGTGAATACAAACTCCGGCATTATTAAACACTACATCAAGCCGTTTTGAGCGTTTTATAATTTCCGCCATTGCCTTGTCGACATCCGCTTCTTTTGTTACATCGGCAATAAGACTGTAAGCCTTTCCGCCTTCTTTTTCGATGAGCTTAACGGTTTCGTCCGCGCCGCTGCGTGAAATTATCGCTATTTCCGCACCGGCTTTTGCAAGCCCAAGCGCAACGGTCTGGCCTATCCCCCGTCCGCCGCCTGTAACAAGCGCTGTTTTTCCTTTTAAGCCAAATAGTTCATCCAGATAACTCATAGATTTCTCCTGTCTGTTCCAATGCTTACCGGCTGCAAGCAGCCGGTTAAAACGCCTAATTCAAATATTGATCAACGTTATCTTTTGTAATAAGCACAAAATCTATCCATGACTCTTTTGGAACCGGTTTGCCGCCTATAAGGTCAATAACAAGGTCTATGCCTTTTGAAACCTGTCCTATCCCGTCCTGATAAATTGTCGCTTTAAGGTCGCCAGACTTTATCATGCTAAGAGGGCCAGGATTGCCGTCTACGCCAATGCAGATTATGTCGGAACGGCCTGCGGCGTTCATAACATTCTGTGCGGCGCTTGACATATCGTCGTTGTCGCAAATAATCGCGTTAAGCCCCGTCCCGTATTTTGTCCGCCAGTCTTCGGCAAAGCGCGTGGCAATTTCGCCCAGCCAGTTACCCGGCTGCTCGTCCAGCATCTTCCATGCCGCGTTTGTGTCCAGAATGTTATGGATGCCCTGCCCTCTTTCAAGCTGAGCAGAGTTGCCGATTGGCCCCTGGATGTGTCCCCAGCCGCCGCCCTGCGGAATCTGCTCGATAACAAACTGAGCCATCATTTCGCCGGCCTGCACATCGTTTGAGCCGACATAAGCTGTGGCAAGCGCGTCCGTGTTGGTTGTGCGCGAATTAACAACGATAATCGGAATGTTCTTTTCTTTTGCCTTGTCAAGCACCGGCGCGGAACCGGCCGCCTCTGCCGGCAGGAAGACAATGTAGTTGCACCCCTGCGTTACCGCGGTGTCCATAAGCGCAATCTGCGTTACAGGATCGCTCTGCCCGTCGTAAAAATACCAGTCCGAAATAGTTCCAGCCGCTTTAAGACCGTCGAGCTTTGCGCGAGCCGCATTGTTATATCCGATTGCGAATGTATCTGTTGTATTTTTGCAGATATATCCAATAACCGGACCCGAAGCTTTCTTGGCGCAGCCCGCCAAGAAAGCCATGCAGAGCAAAAGCCCCGCAAAAGTTAATATTTGTTTCTTCAAATCGAAACTCCTTTGGGGTCTTTACCCCTAAATATATTCTTAACTCAAAATGAGGTTAAGACGATGTTATCCGGCTTTGCCTATTTTTTTCTGTGCAGAAGCATATCGAGCATAACGGCTACAACGATGAGCAGCCCCTTCATAATAGTCTGCCAGTAAGAGCTAATCCCAAGCAAATTCATGCCGTTATATATAAGCCCTATTATGATTATGCCGATAATCGTGCCGGGAATTGTGCCTATGCCGCCGGCAAACGAAGTTCCGCCGATTACACAGGCGGCTATTGCATCGGTTTCGTAACCAATACCGCTGTTTGGCTGCGAAGCGTTTATTCGGCTGGTCATGATTATGCCCGCTATTCCGCAGCAAATTCCGGAAATTACATAGGTCATTATAAGCGTTTTTGGCACGTTTACGCCGGAAGCCGTAGCCGCGTTTACATTTCCGCCGGTGGCATAACAGTAGCGTCCAAGTTTTGTCCAGTGCAGCACAATGAACGCAAGTACCGCCACGCCAAGAAAAATGATGATTGGGTATGGCACAACGCCAAAAAGCCGGCCGGTGCCTATAATTTTAAACTGCGGCACTTCAATAGAACGCGCATAGCCGCCGGTTACAAAATACCCTGCGCCGCGGAAAACGAGCTGAGTTGCCAGCGTTACCACAAACGGGAACATCTTGAATTTTGCAACAAGCAGCCCGTTCATAAGGCCGGCAAGCGCCGTTGCCGCAACAGATATTAAAATAGTCAGTGTAATGCTGCCTGTTTTTAAAAGAACCATACCGGCAACGGAACTGGTAAGCGCCAGCATAGAGCCTATCGAAATATCGATACCGCCGGCTATCATAACAAAAACCATTCCAAGCGACAGGATTCCGTTAATCGACACCTGCAGCAACACAGAAAGCACATTGTCCGTTGTTCTGAACGCCGGACTGGCTATGGACAGCACGGCAATCATAAGCAGCATTACAAAACCAATGCCATAACGCCGCATAAAAAGGTTCAACTCCGTCTGGTCCATTCCAAACAACCTGCTTTTATTCAACTCCGCCATATATATCTCCTCTAAAATAGATTACTTTAAAACGTTTACGCGCCCCGGCTTTTATAAACAAGACGCAAAACATCATTTATTCCTGTTTACCCTTACCATATTGGCCAAATTCACGCGCAAGAATCGTTTCCTGCGTCTCTTTACCGCTTAAAATATCTTCGCGTTTTACAATGCCCATCGTTTTTCCTTCGTGGAACACAAGAATCCGGTCGCTCATCCCCATTACCTCCGGCAATTCAGACGAAATCATTATTACTGCAAGCCCTTCCGCCGCAAATCTACACATAAGGCTGTGAATCTCTGCCTTTGCGCCAACGTCTACGCCGCGTGTAGGCTCGTCCAAAATCAGAATACGCGGCTCGGCCATAATCCATTTTGCAATAACGACCTTCTGCTGATTGCCGCCGGAAAGTGAATACGCCTCGCTTTCTATGCTCGCCGCTTTTACCGTCAGCGTTTTTGCAACATCCTGTGTTTCCTGCGTTTCTTTTTTTTGATTTATAACTATCCCCGGATGCCGCGCCGGAAGGTTAGGCAGAGAAATGTTTTCGCGTAATGACCTCTGCAAACAAAGCCCGAACAGCTTCCGGTCTTCGTTTACCATACAAATACCCTTTCTTATCGCGTCCGCCGGATTTTTTATTACCGTTTCAACGCCTTTTATGTATATTTTTCCGGCAAAAATTGGGTCAAGTCCAAAGATGCCGCGCACCGTCTCGCTGCGGCCGGAGCCTACAAGTCCGGAAAAGCCAAGTATTTCGCCGGCGCGCACTTCAAAACTAACGTCGGAAAAACCTTTGCCGGAAAGCCCTTCAACACGAAGCGCTACATTGCCTGCCGGACAATCCACTTTTGGAAATACATTTTTTACCTCGCGCCCAACCATTTTTGAGATAAGTTCATCTTTGCCTACGTCTTTTATAAGGCAGGTATCGATGTATTTACCGTCCCGGAATATCGAAACTTTATCGCAAATTTCAAATATTTCTTCCATGCGGTGCGAAATATAAATTATCGAAGCGCCTTTCGATTTTAGGTCGCGTATTGTACGAAAAAGATGATTCGTCTCTTCACTGTCCAATGACGAAGTTGGCTCGTCCATAATGATAAGCCGCGCATTACACGAAACCGCGCGTATAATTTCTATCATTTGAACTTCGGCAAGGGTAAGCTCCTCCATAAGCGAACTTGCTTTTTTGTTAAAATCGAATTTATTGAGTATTGTCTGCGCGCGCTGCTCCGTTTGTTTTTTATTGAGTATGGGCGTACCCTTGTGGGTGTCTTCGCGTCCCAGAAATATGCTTTCGGCTATTGTAAGATGAGGTTCAGGGTTTAGTTCCTGATGTATCATAGAAATACCGGCTTCGATTGCCTCCGCCGGGCCATGCGCCGTGTATGGCCTTCCTTCAAAAAACATTTCGCCGGAATCCGGTTTGTGCAGACCGATAACACACTTCATAAGCGTAGATTTACCTGCGCCGTTTTCACCCAAAAGCGCGTGAACTTCGCCTTTTCCAACTTTTAACTCAACGCTGTCCAGCGCCTGTGTGCCGCCAAACGCCTTCGATATTCCCTTACATTCAAAAATCAGATCTTCCATTTTGAACTCCAATATTTAGTATCAGCGGCTGCAAACCGGCAGCCGCCCCTTTGTTCCACAGACATTATTTGCCATCTAAAATTTATCTTCATAAAAACCATTAAGCATTTTTCCAAGCGCCTTAAACTTTAAAAACTGTTCTTTGTAAAATGCGGCGCGTTTTTTATCCGGCTCGACCCGCTCCGGCTTGTAACGCGCCATAGCGCGCGATGCCTCGCCCGCCGAGCCAAAAAAACCGGCTTGAGCCGCAGCGGTTATCGCCGCGCCAAACGCCGCCTGCTCGCTTACTTCGGCAATTTTTAACGGAGAGCCAAAGACATCGGCAAGTATTTGACGCCATAAAACGCTTTGCGCTCCCCCTCCGGAAACAATAAATTCAGACGCGCCAAGTCCAAACTCCGCGCAGCTTTCCATGCACCAGGCAAGAGAATACGCAACGCCTTCCATAATAGCGCGGGCAAGATGCGGCATACCGGTAGAAAAACTCAGGCCTGTCCATGCGCCGCGCAGCGCGCTGTTCATGTGGGGGCTTCGTTCTCCATTCAAATATGGATGAAAAAACAGCCCCTCCGAACCTGCCGGAAGCTGCGCTGCCTGGGCATCCAGCGCGGCAAAATTCACGCCGGGCGGCGCGATATTTTCGGCAAACCAGCGCATGGAGATTCCGGCGCTCATCATTGCCCCCATTGTAATCCATGCGCCGCGTTCAAATCCGCAAAACGTGTTAAGCGCTGCCGCGGCTCCCTTTACAGGCGCGCCGCTCTGAAAGCATATCTGGGCGCTGCTGCCTATGTTCAATGTGGCGTCTCCAGGAGATACGGCGCCATTTCCCAATGCCTGCATAACCTGGTCAGCGCCGCCATGCGCTACGGGCGTTCCGGCGCAAAGCCCGGTCGCCTCCGCCGCTTTCGCGCTTATAAGCCCAAGCGCTTCTGCCGCGCTTTTGCAGGGAGGAAACCACTCTTCCGGTATTTCAAGCGCGGAAAGCGCCTGTTTTGACCAGCAAAAATTTTCAATATCAAATGCAAGAGTCCCGGAGGCGTCCGAAATATCAGAGCCTAATTCTCCTGTAAGTTTGCAGTTTACATAATCTTTTGGCAGGCAAACATGACGAATTTTAGCGTAATTTTGAGGTTCATTTTCGCGCAGCCAGAGCAGGGACGGCAGCAAAAACCCTGTGTAAACAGAGTTAAAATCCGCTATAGAAAGCCGTTTTTCGGCGCAAAATCCGGCAAGAAAGCGCACTTCCGCTGCGGAACGCGCATCGCAATGCAAAATTGCGTTTCTAACCGGCGTAAAATTACCGTCAAGCGGGACAAGGCCATGCATCTGGCCGGAAAGCGCTACCGCTTTTATCTGCTGTGCGCTGCCTTTAAATGCGGAAAGCGCCTTGCGCGAAACTTCGCAAACCGCTTCATACCATTCATCGCAATTCTGCTCCGCCCAGCCATAGCGCGGACTCTTAAAAGAGTAACCGCGTCCGGCCTGAGCGCAAATTCCGCCCTGCGAGTCAACAATCAGCGCTTTAACACTTGCCGTCCCCAAATCAATTCCCATAACACAAGGTATAATTTTCTGCTACCTCTTTACGAATCTTTAAGTTTTCTACTAATGCCCATTCTGCACCTCTAACCATTCGGCAATCGTTTGCGGCAACGATTGCCACTGTTAGTTTGTAAATTCTAGCACCTTAATTAATGTCTGTCAACATAAATGTACACGCCGCCTGCAATTCCTAATTGGAAAAAATTATTAAACCGGCGCGGTGTTTTGGGCGCATTTTTGCCGGCGACGAAAGTGCCGGCTGCCGCCTGCGGCGGCCTTAACCTACAGCCGGCAAAAGCGCATTGCGCTTTTGCCGGTGGCAAGCGCCGGCGCAGAACCAGGTGCCAGCCTCCGGCAAAAACCGCGCCGTGGGTGCGCCCGAAAGGGCGTAGATAACCACGGTGGCACGCGCTGGCGCAGGATAAGGTGGCAATATCCGGCAAATGGAGGCGGGTTTTATCCCGCCGTACGCGCCACGCTTTCCGCTCCAATTTGCTGCGCTTCGCTTGCAAATTCCGCTTCAATCGCTTGCGCGTTTGCAACAGCCGCAGGCTGCCCCGCCCGCTTCGCGGGCGGGCTTGGGAAACAGGCCTTTGTTGACAGGCCGCCCGCGCGGGTCTGCACGCAGGCCGCGGAGGCTGGTGTTGGAGGCCGCCTGCGGGCTGCCGTGGCGGGCGTGGGGTGGAAGCGCGCTTCGCGAGGCTTTATCGCCAACCGCGGTCTGCAAAAAGGCACGGCCGCCTGCGATGTTACCCGCAAAAACATAAGATATAGGCAGCGCCGGAATTTTACGCTATATTGAATTGCAGTAACGGAGGAAGAAATATGCCCACAGCAAAAACAGTCCGCAAAGCTGGCGGCACAACAACGAAAAAAACCGCAAAAAAAACGGCAAAAGCCGCCGCCCCCAAAACAGCCAAAAAGGTAACGCTGGAGGATGTATGGGCGACCATTGACGAAATCGGAAAAGCCCATAAAGAACTCGAACAGGCGATTAAATCGACCCATAAAGAACTCGAACAGGCTATTAAAGAGACTCAGAAGGCCCATCGGGAAACCGAACAGGCTATTAAAGAGACTCAGAAGGCCCATCGAGAAACCGAACAGGCTATTAAAGAGACTCAGAAGGCCCATGAGGAGACCGAGAAGACGATGAATGAACTGAGCATTAGTCAGAAAGAGACTCAAATTGTTATGAAAAGACTTGCCAAAAATGTCGGCGGCCTTAATCAGTCCATAGGCGAGCTGGTCGAAATACTGGTCGCCGCGAACCTGTGGGAAAAGTTTCCCGAATATGACAAGCAAAGGTCATACCGGCGGCTTCCGGTTTACGATGAAAAGAACATAATAAAAGCGGAAGTGGACATTCTGCTGGTGAACACCGAATGGGCAATGGCGGTAGAAGTCAAAAGACAGGCTAAAGCCGAAGATGTCAATGAACATCTAGAGCGAATGGAGCGTATTTTGAAATACCCGCCGGG
>JAIRPU010000158.1 GCA_031256815.1 Spirochaetaceae bacterium | reverse complement strand
CGTAGCGCGGCCGCCTTCGCCGGCCGCCGCAGGCGGCATCACCGGCAGCCTGCGAAACCGCACTAGCGGTTTCGCAGGGCGACATCCAACGCGCCACGCCGTAGGCGTGGCGCGTGCAGCGCGAAGCCGAGGGGCTCGGCGCGGCCGCCGAAAGCGGCACATCTCCAGCCAGCCGCGCGGGCATAGAAGACAATAAAAATCTATAAGATTTTTATTGTCTTCTTCATGGTTTTTATTGACTTTTACCGTGTTCTTACCGAAAATTAATCATTAATTACAAATAAAAACAATGGTTATCAAATGTAAAATATTGGGCATAACAGCCGCGCCGGACTGCCTCCGGCTGTAAACGCAGGTTTTTATGATAAAAGATTTATTTAAAATGGAGCCCTCAGGGCAAACTGTTAGCGTGCGCGGCTGGGTGCGCACAAAACGCGAAATGAAGAATCTTGTTTTTGTTGAGCTTTACGACGGTTCCTGTTTTGCGCCTATCCAGTGTACCTTTGACCGTTCCGCTTCATTTGACGCCGAAACAGAAGATGCGTTAAAGCGGCTTTCCACAGGCGCATCGGCCGAAATTTGCGGCCTCCTTTTGAGTTCTCCGGCAAAAAAACAGCGTGTCGAAATTGCCGCAAAAAGCGCGCGTATTTTTGGCGAAGCCAGCGCAGAAACTTATCCTTTACAGAAAAAAGGGCATAGCCTTGAGTTTTTGCGTGAAATTGCCCATTTACGCCCAAGAACAAACATAATTGGCGCGGCCGCACGAATAAGGTCGCGGCTTGCATTTGCCGTTCATGCTTTTTTTCAGGAACGCGGTTTTCAATATATTCACACTCCAATAATCACCGCAAGCGACGCAGAAGGCGCTGGAGCAATGTTTGAAGTTACCGCGCCTTGCCATAAAGGCGATTTTTTCGGCAGGCGTTCTTTTTTAACTGTATCCGGCCAGCTTGAAGGCGAAACTTACGCTCTTGCCCTTTCTAAAATCTATACTTTTGGCCCCACTTTTAGAGCCGAAAACTCCAATACTGCGCGGCATTTGGCTGAATTCTGGATGATAGAACCGGAAATCGCATTTGCTCATATTGAAGATGGGATGACGCTTGCCGAAGAGTTTTTAAAATATCTTTTAAAAGATATTTTAAAAAACAGGCCGGACGACCTTGCTTTTTTTGATGAACGGGTACAAAACGGGCTTGTTTCCATGCTTGAAACTATTTCAGAATCCGGTTTTGCTCATATTAGCTATACAGACGCAATAAAAGAGCTTGAAAAATACAGCGATAAATTTGAATTCAAGCCGGTTTGGGGCTTTGATTTGCAAAGCGAACACGAAAAGTTTTTAACCGAATATGTCGTCAAAGGGCCGCTTATAGTTACCGCTTATCCAAAAGAAATAAAGCCGTTTTATATGAAGCAAAACAGCGATGAAAAAACGGTTCAGGCCATGGACCTGCTTGTGCCGCGTTTTGGAGAAATAATAGGCGGCTCAGAGCGGGAAGATAATCTTTCCAGGCTTATGGAACGAATGAAGGAGCTGGGTATGGACGCAGCGCCTTACTGGTGGTATTTGGATTTACGCCGTTATGGTTCCGCGCCGCATACCGGTTTTGGACTTGGCTTTGAACGGCTTGTGCAGTTTGTTACAGGCCTTGCCAATATTCGTGATGTTATTCCTTACCCGCGCGCCGCCGGTCTCGCCGGATTTTAATTTTTTTAACCGATAATAAGCTGATGAAGTGTACTACTAAATTTGCGGCGCTTTTTTTTGTGGCATTTCGATATCTTTTTGGAAAAAAACACCGCGGCGCTCATTATTTATTTGGCGCGGCGGGCGGAATAGCGCTTTCCCTTATACCGATTATGGCAACACTGATTGTTGCGGACGGAATGATACGCGGAATAACCGACCGCTTTTTGGAACTTGGAACCGGTCATATACAGGTAAGGCAAATTGATTTTTCAAGCTCCGAAGCACTTTCTATTGATATTGCCGCTCCGGTTCTGGCAGATTATCCGGGAGTTCGCGGCGTTTGGAACGAAGTTGACGGAATAGGCATTGTTTTAGGTACAAAAGGAAAAACCGGCGCTACAATTCGCGCGATAAGCCCATCGTTTTGGAAAGATAAAGGCAGCCTGCTCTATCTAAAAACGCTCTCAGGCGAGGCGGCGCTGGAAGATTCCGGTGACGTGCTGCTTGGTACAGAACTTGCCAAAAAAGTAGGCGCCGAGACAGGCAAACCATTGCGTATTATGTCTGTGCGTACTTTGAATGACGGCCGGAAAGTTCCGCGCACAATGCGTTTTAATGTACGCGGAATAGTCGCTTCAGGATACCACGAAATAGACTCCATGTGGTGCCTTATAAGTTATGAAGACGGCAAACGCCTTCTGGACGGCAACGATTCCGAGCCCTATCTTATTGTTAAAATAGATGACCCGTATAAAAAAGTAGATGAATTTGCCATGACGCTGACAAACAGTATGCAGGGCTTTTTTTATGCGTTAACCTGGAAACAAGTACAGCCTCTTCAGTATAGCTCCTATGAACAAACACGGCAAATTTTGCTTTTTATAATGGCATTTATTGTGCTTATAGCGGCAGTAAACGTATCTTCTGCCGTTTCTATGCTCGTTATAGAAAGACAGCGCGATATTGCCGTGTTAAAAGCGTTTGGAACCGGCCAAAATGGTATTACGTTTATTTTTTTGACTGGAAGCCTTTTAACCGCTATTTCCGGCGGCCTTACCGGAACCGCGGCAGGCCTTTTCTTTGGCAGCAGGATAAACGAAATAATACGCGGACTGGAATCGTTTATTAACTTTTGGACAAAACTGTTCGGCAAAAACGCAATACAAATTCTTGACCCGGGTTTTTACCTTGAAACAATACCAATAGTCATTCACTGGCCTACAGTCGGCGGAATAGGAATATTTACAATTTTTTGCGCTATTGCCGCTTCCGCGCTTCCTGCCTGCCGTGCCGGCAAAACCAAGCCTGTTGAACTACTCAGAAAAGCGCCTTAAATTCAGTCTGTTTTCGCCATAAAAAATTTATCGTATATAAACAAAAAAATAACACTATCCATTGTGGGGCGCTTGACAAAAAACACAAGATATGCTACATTACCGCCATGCGTTGCCCTTTTTGCGGAAACCTTGAAGATAAAGTAACAGACTCGCGCTCGCTTGCTTCAGGCAGCGCCGTCAGACGCAGACGGGAATGTCTAAGCTGCGGGGCGCGTTTTACAAGTTACGAAAGAATCGAAGAACGGCCTGTTATGGTGATAAAGCGTGACGGACGGCGAGAGCCCTTTGACCGCACAAAAATAGAACGTGGGTTAGAGCGCGCCATTCAAAAACGGCCTGTATCGCCAATGGAAATTGACCGGCTTGTAAACGAAGTTGAAGATGAAGTAGCTATTGTTGCTGGAGTGGAACGCGAAGCTTCGACAAAAACCATAGGCGAAATGGTTCTTGCGCGGCTTGGGGCGCTGGATAAGGTGGCATATATCCGCTTTGCGTCGGTATGCCGCCATTTTGAGAACCTTGAAGAGTTCGTGGAAGAGATTAAAAGATTGGGAGAAAAACATGATTGATAAAGTAGTAAAACGGTCACTGGAAATTGAATCGTTTGACCGTAACAAAATAAGCGCTGCCATAAGCAAAGCGTTTGCGGCCGTAAGACAAAATCAATCCGGTCAAAAAAGTTCAAGCCAGGACGGAGCGCGTAAAGACGATGAGCGTAAAATCGAAAAAATCACTTGCGCCGTAGAAGCCAAAATCGAAGCTTTAATGGCTTCCAGGCACAAAAATTCGATTCCGGCTATAGAAGAAATACAGGATATTGTCGAAAGCGCCCTGATAGAAGCGCGCGAAACCGCTGTTGCCAAGGCCTATATTCTTTACAGAGCAAAGCATGATGCTATGCGCGATACAAAAAAACTCATGCTGGATATAGACAGCACTATGGACGGCTATTTAAAGCAATCCGACTGGCGGGTAAACGAAAATGCCAACGTAAATTATTCGCTAGGAGGGCTTATACTGCACAATTCAGGCAGTATTACAGCCAATTACTGGCTTAAAAACATTTATCCGCAGGAAGTTGCCGAAGCGCACCGGAATGCCGATTTTCATCTGCACGACCTTTCGATGTTTTCCGGTTACTGCGCCGGCTGGAGTTTGCGCCAGCTTATAAAAGAAGGGCTTGGCGGCGTTGCAGATAAAATCACATCAAAACCGGCGAATCACCTTTCTACGCTTATGCAACAGGCGGTGAATTTTCTGGGCTGCCTGCAAAATGAATGGGCGGGGGCGCAGGCATTCTCGTCATTTGACACCTATATTGCGCCATTCGTTAAAGCGGATGATTTAAGCGACAAAGAAGTTAAACAGTGCCTGCAAAGCTTTGTTTTTGGAGTAAATACGCCAAGCCGCTGGGGAAGTCAGGCGCCTTTTACCAATATCACGCTTGATTGGACAGTGCCGGAAGACTTGAAAGACAAACCGGCTATTGTTGGGGGCAAAGAAATGCCGTTTACCTATGGCGATTGTAAAAACGAAATGGACAGGATAAACCGGCTTTTTATAGAGCTAATGCTGGAAGGCGATGCCGACGGGCGCGGATTTCAGTATCCAATTCCAACTTACAATATTACGAAGAATTTTGATTGGGACAGCGATAATGCCCGCCTCCTTTTTGAAATGACATCCCGTTACGGAACGCCTTATTTCCAAAACTTTGTTAATTCCGATTTAAACCCCGGCGATGTCCGTTCTATGTGCTGCCGGCTGCAACTTGACAAACGCGAGCTGCGCAAACGCGGCGGCGGGCTTTTTGGTTCCGATGAGCTTACTGGTTCTGTCGGTGTAGTTACAATTAATATGCCGCGAATAGGCTATCTTTCAAAAAACGAGACCGAATTTTTTCAGCGGCTTGAAAAACTTATGAAAATTGCGCGGGATAGTCTTGTAATCAAGCGTAAGGTTGTAAATCATCTGCTAAAAACAGGGCTCTTTCCATATACAAAACGTTATTTAGGAACACTTGACAATCATTTTAATACGATAGGGCTTGTCGGAATGAATGAATGTCTCCTTAACTTTCAGGGATGCGGAGCGGACATAACCACACAAAAAGGTCAGGATTTTGCGCTTAAAACACTGAATTTTATGCGCGCAAAACTTGCCGACTTTCAGGAAGAAACAGGCGAGCTGTTCAATCTTGAAGCTACGCCGGCGGAATCAACCAGTTACAGACTGGCAAAACACGATAAGAAACGCTACCCGGACATTATAACTGCCGGCACTTCAGACCCTTACTATACAAACTCAAGCCAGCTTCCCGTAATGCAAACAGAAGACATATTTGACGCGCTTGATTTGCAGGAAAAACTGCAAACCACCTATACCGGCGGCACTGTGTTTCATGCGTTTTTGGGCGAAGCGATTGGCGACTGGAAGGTTTGCCGTAATCTGGTGCGCACAATGGCGGAAAATTACAGAATTCCATACTATACAATTTCGCCGACATTTTCGGTGTGTCCTGTACACGGTTATCTTGAGGGAGAACACTTTTTCTGCCCCAAGTGCAAAGCAGAGGCGGAAGAAGAAATTAAAGCGCGGATAGCGGCGCTTGAAACTGAGCGTGAAGAGGCGATTAGAGCAGCGTAAGCTATCCTGTAAAAAATTGAGTTTAACGCTAATAGTGGGCATAATCACTATAGGAGAGATAAAAAGAATGAGACACCTTGAGGAAATCGAAAGAGACTTAAAGGCTGCGCGGGAGGAACTTGCCAATGTGCAGGGCGCGCCCGCTGAGGTTTACAGCCGGATTGTAGGTTACTACCGTTCGGTTCGTAATTGGAACAAAGGCAAACGGGAGGAGTATGGCGAAAGAAAGCTATACAATGCCGAAACTTCGCTTGCCGGCGCGGTAGAACGCTTTTCTGAAGATGGCGCGGTAACAACCGGCGCAGACAAAGTGCTGCTTTTTGTGCGGCCTGCCTGCCCCGCCTGTCCCGCGGCAAAAACAGCTGCGGCAAAATTGGATTTTCCGATTGAAACGGTAAATGCCGATACCGACGAAGGACTTGCGAAAGCCGCAAGATACAACGTTATGTCAACGCCAACGGCAATTCTGCTTTCAAAAGATGGCAGAGAAATAGGCCGGGCAAGAGACGGCGAATCTATTGCGGCGTTCAGTATGTTTGCCGCTAAAGCGGCGTAACAGCGGCGTGGAGTGCGAATTGCGGTAGCAGAATATAATGAATGATACACATTCAAATTTTTCGCTATTTGCAATTCGCGCTCCGCGTTTCTCAGTGTTGTTTTGTATTGTAATTATATTTTTCTGCCGTGCGCCGAAATTGTTTTCCCAAGATGCCGAACAGCGCCCGTTAGGGCGTTATGCACTGCGTTTTTCTTCCGGCGCGGGAGTTTTTCTTGGAAATACCAGTGAAATTGTCTATTGGGATAAAAAAGCAGATGATTATTTAAGCTGTCTTACATGGCAGTTAATGCCCGTTTTTTATTTAAGCGCTTCGGTAGAATTTTCACCGCTTAAGCTGAATAACGGTTTTTACACTGAATTAAACGGACGCGCCGGATTACCGTCGCTAAACAGCGGCGTTATGCAGGACAAAGACTGGGCAGACCCGTCAGAAAAAACAAGGCTTACAAATTTTTCCGAGCATACAAACAGAACGCTTGGCGCGGCGCTGCTTTCGTTACGGACAGGCTGGAGCTACTGCGCCGGAAAATATGTTGTACTAAAACCGTATCTCAACTTTAATTATGATTATTTTTCATTTTCCGCGCAGGACGGTTACCGGCGTTACGAAAGTGAAGGGTGGGAGAAAAAAAATTTTTATGGCGAAGTAATTTCTTTTACTCAGATGTTCGTTATTGTTTCGCCTGGAATAAAATTAAATTTTATTTTGCCCGCTTCTTTTTATTTTGATATTTTCTACGACTTGGGACTTGTAGTTTTCTATTACGATGAAGATAATCATCTTTTAACAGATGTTCAATTTAAAGATATAACGTTCAATGGTATTTCTGTTAATTCCGGAATAAAATTTTCTTACAGACCATTCGAGCGTTTTAGTTTTGACCTGAATTTTACTTACAATTATATAGGGTTAATCCGTGGAGAGAGTATTTCCCGTCCTCAAAATAACGGCAAATGGGAAGAAAGCGGAATTTTCGGCGCAGGCCTTTCTCTTTTTGAAATTGGGCTTTCGCTTACAATAATACATTAAAACATGGTAGACAAATTCAGGAAGTTTGGGCTTAATTATGCTGTGCAGCGGTATTTTTATGATTTTTGGACAGATATGCTTGCTTCCAGCGCGGGTTTTGCCTGTCAAAATGGCGGCGGAAATCCGTTAATAATGGGGCTTGCCTGCGACTCGCGTGAAGTTGAAGAAGGCTTTATTTTTTTTGCTTTAAGAGGCCTTCATAGCGACGGGCATGATTATATTGCGCAGGCAATACAACGCGGCGCTTCTGTGATTATTATGGAAAATGAACCCGTAATAAATGCGGAAGGAGCGGCGCAAAACAACAACAAAAATGTAATTTTTATCCGCGTAGAGAATTCGCGTTTTGCCATGGCGCCAATTTCGGCGGCGTTTTACGGTTATCCCTCAAAACGGCTTAGAATTATAGGCGTTACAGGCACAGAAGGCAAAAGCACAACGGTCTATCTTATCTTTCAACTTTTAAAGCTTGCCGGAAAAAAATGCGGTTTTATTTCTACTGTTGCGTTCAGCGTTGACGGAAACGAATTTCCAAATCCTGAACATCAAACAACTCCGGAAGCGCCGCTAATTCACAAACGGCTTGCACAGATGCTGGAAGCCGGCTGCGAATACGCCGTGCTGGAGACCAGCTCGCATGGGCTTTCTGTAAAAACAAACCGGCTTGGCGGTATTGAGTTTGAAGCGGCAGTTATGACCAATGTAACACACGAACATCTTGAATTTCATGGAACATGGGATAAATACAGGGATGATAAGGCAAATTTATTCAGAGCGCTGCGTGGCAGCCGCGCTTTTGGAGTTGTTAATCTTAACGACCCAAGCGCGGATTATTTTGTTAGAGTTACAGAAAAACCTGTAGCAGGTTTTGGAGTTAAACAGGCGGAGTGCTGCGCGCTTCCCTCTCCGCGTTACTTTGTTGTAAATCTGGAAAGCAGGGCGGAAGGTAACAATTATTTAATTGAATGTGAAGACGCGCCATTGACTGCGGTTAAAGATATGCTGCCGGGCGCATTTAATACATTAAACACGCTTGCGGCGCTTATCTGCGTTTCGCAGCTTACAGAGCTTCCATTTGATGAGCTTATTCCGCTTGTTTCGCGTTTAAAGCCCGTGCGCGGCAGAATGACGGCTATAAAACTTGGTCAAAATTTTGAATTGCTTGTGGATTATGCGCACACGCCTTCGTCATTTGAAACAATTTTTCCGCCGCTTAGAAAAAGAGTTGCCGGTAATGGTCGGCTTATTGCGCTTTTTGGCTCTGGAGGGGAGCGGGATACTCAAAAAAGGCCAAAACAAGGCGAAATTGCCGACCGCTGGTGTGATATTATAATACTTGCCGATGAAGACCCACGCGGCGAAGAACCGATGGCTATTCTCGAAGAAATTGCCGCCGGAATTAAAGACAAAAAACGCGGTGAAACTCTTTTTTTAATACCCGAACGTGAGGCTGCGATTAAAAAAGCGCTGTCGCTTGCGCGTGCCGGAGACATTGTGCTTTTACTTGGAAAGGGGCATGAAAACTCAATCATTTATTCGCACGGCGGACGAAAAACAATCCATTATGACGAAATAAACTGCGCCGAAGCTGCGCTTAAGGAGCTGCTTTGATTCAAAACGAAGTTGAAGAAACTGTTAATGTACTTAGTGAAGAAGGTGAACTTTGCGGCGCTTACTGGGCAAGAGAGCCGTTATTTGTTTTGGATCAGTCGCGCATTTGGACCGCACGGCGTTACTGTACATTTCAGGATGTATATATAATTTTTTCCAATTCATTTCTGTTTGTATTTGAAATGTGCGATAATGGCGCGTTTTCTTTTTTGCACGTAAGCGCCGTATCATTGTTGGACAGACATACGCTTTCAAAAACAATAAAATTTCCTGTATTCTCGGATGGAATTCATTTTAGTTCAAAAAACAGGCCGCTTGAATTTATTGTTATGGATGATGAAACGCATATTATAAAAGTCGATATTCCGCAAATTGGCAATAACCGCAGATTGCGCGGAGAAGTAGTGCTGTTCAACCCAAACAACGCGCAGTCACTTTATATGACGGCAAACTGGCATGACGAAAAAAAAAGTTTTAAGCTAATAAGAAGTTCACCATGGTGGAGTGTTGAAGGCGTAATGCAATTTGAAAATACCGATTTGCCTTTTTTACGGAACAGGGCATGGGGTATTTATTACAATGTTAAAATGGCGCGTTCCAAAAATGATATTCATTATTGGGCTGCAGGCTGCGGAATGCAGGATGGACGCCAGTTTGCTTTTTCGATTGGATATGGAGGAGAAAACAGCTCTTCTTGTACAGAAAACGCGGCTTTTGTAAACGGTATACTAATAAAACTTGAGTATGTAACATTTCAGGTTTCGCCTGTTTCAATGCTTTCTGTTTGGTCTTTTACAAGCAACAACAAACAGCTTACAATGAATTTTTATCCGCTGCAAATAGATAAATATTCAATTTTTTTTCTTAACCATTCCGATTCAGCGCAGAGAGTTTTTGGTTTTTTTTCCGGTGTTTTTATTTTAAATGATGGTTCTGAATTCCATTTTAACAAGCTCTGCGGTGTTGTTGAATATCGCAGGCGAACATAAAAAATTTTTTAAGATTCAAAAATTTCGTGGCAAAAAAGCGCGGCGGCCTGCGCCACATTAAGACTTTCTATAAAGCCGCTTCCCGGTATTCTAAGCAGCGCAGAGCAATGCGCCTTAACCGGCTCCGGAAGCCCTCTTTCTTCGTTGCCAACAACAAGAGCTATACCAGGACGACGGCCTAATTCGAGCTGCCTGCCGGCTATTATGCCGCCCAAATCACGAATTCGCCTTCTTGCGCGATGTTCGGCGCCTATTGTTAAAAGCCTTTTTTCTGCATCTTTTAGAAACGCTTCGGTACGGTGTACAGAGCGCAAGGTTACATACTGCATTCCGCCTTGTGCGGCGCGGTATGCGGCAGTGGAAAGCCGCGCGGCTTCGTCAAGTTCACTTATTACTACATATCGCGCTTCAAAAAATGCCGCCTGTCTGACTATTGCGCCAAAGTTAAATTCATTGCCAACATCATGCAGTATAACGCCTAAAGCGCCGCTTGAATCCCATTCGTCAAGGTCTTCGCGTGTTAAAGGCGGCGCGTGTTTTTCGGCTATCATGGCGGCAATACCCTGATGATGCGGGGTTTTACAAAGCCGTTCAATTTCTTCATCATCGCATATTTTGTACGGACGTTTTAGTTCGGCAAGCCGCTTGCATAACGGCGCGAATTCTTCAAGTCTGTCCTTGCGTATAAAAAGACGGCGGACTTCATCAGGACTTACCGCAGCAAGCGCGCGCACGGCGTTAATGGAACAAACCGCTGTTTCGTTCATGCCGCTGTTCCAAGTGCCGCGGCGCGGGCTTTTAGGCGGGTTATTAACGATTCACAGACAACTGCCAAATCTTCCGCGCTGAAAAAACCGCAAACATTGTCGTCAAAAAGTATCTGTGCGCTTGCGGGAAACTCATCATCACCCGGCCAAATTTGAAAGCTCAAATACAAATTAGAAATAAATTCAAACCTGTATGCGTATTCTTTTCCGGTAATTTTTTCAACATCAAAAGGGGGGCTTTCTTCAAAAACACGCGCAAAAAGTTCCGGACAGCCGCCAAAAACACGCGCAAGTCTTCCCAAACAGCGCCCTTCAAAATTTTTATAATAAACTTCGCCCCATGGAATCTCACGGTAAGAAAGCCTGCGTCCGGCAGACGCTTCCCATTTGCCTTCGCAAAGATAACGCAATAAAAGAATTTTTTCGCTAATAGAAAGCATTTCGCCTTCAGGTTCAACAATAAAATCGGTTTTGGGATGTATAATGGCGCATGGTTTTCCAAAATAGCGCATTAAAAACGCGCTTTTATATTCATCAAATATTATATTGGTTCTGCGCGCGGCCTCAAAAGGTTTCAATTCTTTAAACAGACACGCATAATGTTCAAAAGGTATTTCTTTCCAGTCCGAGCGCATTATTTATCTCCGCGTCTTTGTTCCAAAAGCGCTTCCAGTCCAAAAACATCTTTTGTTCTAAGTTCTTCTGTAATTTCGCCTGGAACAAGCATCATCGAATTACCCGCTTTAAGACCTTCATTCAAAATTGAAAGAATTTTTAACTTCATTGCCTGCTTGTTTCCGGAATAAATGCGTACCGCTTCTTCCAGTTTTGCGGCAATTTCTATTTCCGCTTCGGCAAGCAGAATCCGGCCTTTCTTTTCACGTTCCGCCTGCGCTAGTCTTGAAAGCGAATCTTGCAGCGCTTCTGGAATTTGAATGTCGCTTATCTCAACATGCTGCACTGTAATTCCCCATTCCGTAGTTTTGGCGTCTACATCTTTTTGAATTTGCTTTGATATAATATCACCACGCTCCAAAAAAGTTGTAAGCTCATGACTTGATATAGCGTTGCGCAGCGCAGTTTTGCAGGAGAGAATTACCGCCTGTTCATAATTTTCTACTTCCAACACAGCTTTTTCAGGGTCCCAAACGAGCCAAAAACAAAGCGCGTCAACAGTAACCGTTACAGAATCGAGCGTGAGCGTCTCCTGTGCTGAAAAATCGGTTACACGTATGCGCAAGTCAACTTTTTGTGAAATACGTTCCGCAACCGGAATTAAAATAAAAAGCCCGGGGCCGCAGACACGCGAAAAACTGCCAAAACGCAGAATTACGGCGCGTTCCCATTCGTCAAGTTTATGAACAGAAAAAATTACAAGCAGCGCGGCAAAAAACAGCGCCGGTTTAAGCACAAATACGCGCATACCGCTAAATCCAAAAGCGTCTAAACCAAACGCGGCGCCGCCCGTAAACGGCATAAAAAACAAAACGGCAAACGACACTGTTGCAAGCAGCGCCCGAAATG
This sequence comes from Spirochaetaceae bacterium, assembly GCA_031256815.1. Lineage (GTDB taxonomy): Bacteria > Spirochaetota > Spirochaetia > Treponematales > Breznakiellaceae > JAIRPU01. The sequence goes on along the minus strand of JAIRPU010000158.1, from coordinate 7,304 downwards.
TAAAAAGCGAATAATCCCGTTTTTGCATTATTTGCCGGTGTTCTTTCTCTTCATTTTTTAAAAATTTTACTTCCATAAACAATTCTGTCTAAAACTTAATATTTCCCTTTATTGCAAATCATAGTGCCGCAGCGCTATTTTAGCAAGCGCAAAATTTCATCTTTTTCCACGCCAAGCGCTGCCATATCGCGTAAAAAACGTCCGCATAGTTCAGATATTTTTTGCGTTCTGCCGGCATCTTTTTTGTCCGGTTTTTTATCTGAAATATAAGTACCGCGTCCAACCTGAGTTACCAGTATACCGCGTATTTCAAGTTCACCATAAGCTTTTGCTATTGTGTTAGGGTTTATCTTTAAATCGATTGCTAATTTTCGTATTGTAGGAAGCCGGTCGCCCTGTTTTAACTTTCCGGAAAGTATTGCGTATTCAATTTGCCGTATAATCTGTCTGTAAATTGGGGCGGCGTCCTGTGGATCCAGCGTAAAAAATTTTGAGCTGTCCGTAATAATTTTATTCATCTTTAGTTTACAAGCGATTCTGTTAAACCGCCCATTTTGCCAAAAGTTCTCCCGCGTGTGCAAGCGCCGTTTCGTCTTTACTGCCTGCCAAAAGACGCGCAATTTCAGCCCGTCTTGCTTCTCCGGAAAGAGAGCGGACTGTGGTAACGGTACGCCTGCCGTCGCTTGCCTTTTCGACAAGTATATGGTGCGCCGCTCTTGCCGCTATGCTGGCAATATGAGTTATACAAAAAACCTGTTTTCCTTTGGAAATACGTGTTAGTTCCTCTCCAACGGCAATCGCAACCTCTCCGCCAATTCCTGTGTCAATTTCGTCAAAAATCAATGTGTCCGGCGAAGAATCTGACTTTTGAGCCGCCGTTGTGTTAAGCGCGCCTGGAAACAGTTCAGATTTCTCCGGTTTTTCGGCATTGTTAAGTCCGCCTGAGGCAAGCGTTGCCTTTATGGCAAGCATTACTCTGGAAAGTTCGCCGCCTGAGGCTATACGCGCAAGCTCTTTTTCCGGTTCGCCTGCATTTGCGGAAAACAGGAATTCAACGTCATCGGCTCCATAGGGGCCAAGCAACATTCGTCCTGCGCCTTCAGGTGTTTTTGGAGCAAGCCGTACGGAAAATTTAGCCGCGTTCATTCCAAGCCGCCGAAGAACCGCGCTTATCATTGCGCTTAGATTCGATGAAGCGGCAAGCCGTTTTGCTGAAATTGAACGCGCTTTAAGCGCTATTTCTTTTTCAAGCGCAATAACTTCGTTTTTTAACTTTTCGCGGTTTTCATCGCTTGCGGAAAGCGCCTCAATTTCAGCCAAAGCTTCGTCTCTATAAGCCAATATAGCATCTTCTACTGTGGTAAAACTCTTTTCGCCGCCTTCAACAATAGCTGTTTTAACATACTTTTTTTTTAGTTTTTGAATAAACGAGAGCCTTTCTTCAACGGTTTCCTGTCTGGAAGGGTCAAAAGAAAGCGAATCCCTGTATAAACGCAGCTCGGCGGCAATATCGTCCGCTTCATAAAACAGGTTAGAGAGTCTCTGTTCAAGTGGGCTAAGCGAACCATCCAATGCGGCTGCGGATTCCAGCGCGGCGCGGGCACGCCGCGTTAAGCTTAAAACAGAAGCGCCGTCTTCAAAAAAAGCAAGGCTGGCGGTTTCTATAAATGCGGCAAGTTTTTCAAAAGAGGCAAGACGGGACGCCTCCGCTTCCAAATCGCGGCTTTCGCCATTTTTTAAACGCGCTTTTTCTATTTCGTCTGCGGCAAAACTTAAAAGTTCTATTCTTGCTTCCCGTTCCCGTGTTGAACCTTCCGCCGCTTCAATATTTTTGCGTTTTTCGGTAAGTGTATTAAAAATTTGAGTAAATTCGGCAACTTCGGCTTCTATTCCGGCAAAACGGTCAAGATATTTACGGTGGGTGTCGCGCCTTAAAAGCGATTCATGGTCATGCTGCCCGTGAATATCAAAAAGCAACGCCATAAATTCAGATAAATCGGAACGGGTGGCCGGAACGTTTTGAATAAAAATTGAGCCGCGTCCTGAGCTTTTAAGGCTGCGTCTGACAATAACACGCTCATCTTCAATCTGAATATCGCGCGCGCCAAGCCATGCGCGCGCTTCGGTATGAGCGCTGTCTATAAAAATTACCGCGTTAACTCCCGCTTCTTCGGCACCGGTTCGTATACAGCCGGCGTCGGCTTTGGCGCCAAGTAAAAAACTTAACGAGCCAACAATAATTGACTTACCGGCACCGGTTTCGCCGGTGATGATGTTAAGCCCTTTTTCAAAATTCAAATTTAAGTTATCGATGAGCGCATAATTCCGCACAGAAAGTTCTTCCAGCATGAATATATTATAGCAGCTTCCCATTCCAAAAACCACTCCCTTTCAGAGCGGGCTGCCAATAATCAAGCTGTTAAAAAAGGCGGGGATCGCTGTAGAACTCTGGCTATAACAGAATTTTGCGGTAAAGAAAGGGAAGGGTCTTCATCAAGTATGGCAAAGGCAAGTTTACGCGCGCGTTCAAGCGCCGCTAAATCGCGCAGCGGGTCAGCAATACCAAGCCGCATAAATCCCGATTGCTCTGTTCCGGTAATTTCTCCATAACCGCGAAATTTCAGGTCTTCTTCCGCTATTGCAAAACCGTCGGTTTCGTTTAACATTACCATAAGCCGTTTACCTTCGCGGCTTCGCTCTTCGTTTGTTAAAAGTTCCGCATAAGTACCCGCCAATTCAATGCTTTCTTTTTGCGCATAAATTAAGAAACAATAAGATTGATGTGTGCCGCGTCCAACCCGCCCTCGCAGTTGGTGCAGCGCGGAAAGGCCAAAACGTTCGGCGTGTTCAATTACCATACAACTTGCGTTAGGTACATCTACGCCGACTTCAACAACGCTTGTGGCAACAAGAATTTTGGTTTCGCCAAGCCTGAAGCGGCGCATTATTGCGCGTTTTTCTTCTTCGTTTATACGTGAATGGAGAAGTTCAGAAGAAAATTGCGGAAAAATTTCGTTTGAAAGCCGTTTTTGCATAGACTCGGCGTCTTTTAACGCAAGTTCATCGTTTTGTTCTATAAGCGGATAGACAAAATAAGCCTGCCGTCCGGCGTTAAGTTCATCGCGAACAAATTCATAAACCCGCATTTCATTTTCGCCGCGTGCAAGATGCGTAATAACCGGTTTACGTCCTGGTGGCATATCGTGTATAACCGATACATCCATATCTCCAAAAATCGTCATGGCAAGCGTGCGCGGAATTGGGGTAGCGCTCATCATTAAAAGGGATACGCCATTGCCTTTTGCCAAAATCGATTCACGCTGGGTTACGCCAAAACGGTGCTGTTCGTCAATTATTGCAAGGGCAAGTTTTTTATATGTTACGTCTCTGGAAAAAAGCGCGTGCGTGCCAATTATAAAATCAATTTCCCCGTTTTTGAGGGCGGTGAGAAGCGGCTTTCTGCCGGTTTGTTTTATATTTCCTGTAAGAAACGCTACACGAAGCCCAAGCGGTTCAAGCAAATTAGCGGCAGTTTCGGCGTGCTGGCGCGCAAGAAGCTCTGTTGGAGCCATAAGCGCAGCCTGCGCGCCGGTTTCGATAACGGCAAGCGCGGCAAAAAATGCCACCAATGTTTTACCTGAACCAACATCCCCCTGCAAAAGCCTTGCCATTGGCACTGCGCAACCAATATCGGCGTTAATTTCGTCAATCGCTTTGCGCTGTCCATTTGTAAGCGCAAATGGAAGTCTGGATTCAAGTTTTTTTTGAAGCGTCCGCGTTGTTGAAGCTGAATATTCCTGAGCCGGTGCCGCGCCTCTGCGTCTTCTTCTGCCGACAATTATTTCAAGAAAAAAAAGCTCTTCAAAAACAAGAGTTTTTCGCGCGGTTTCAAGCTCAGTCATGCTTTGCGGAAAATGCAGGGCATAAAGCGCTCTTGATTTGGAAAACAGTGCTTCGGATTTGATAATTTCCTGCGGAAGTTCATCTTCGATATTATTTGCGTATAAAGTTAAAGCGCTAAGAACGGTACCGCGTAAAAGTTTGTTACGTTCGTTATCACTGTAATAATAGACTGGAAGTATACCGCCAAACTTTGAGCTTGCGCCGGTAATCGATGCTTCTTCAAAATCTATTCGGGTGGACTGTAATTCTCCATATTTATTGCGTTCAAAATGTCCTGAAATCCGGTATTCATCGCCTACAACAAGTTTTTTTGCAAGATAATCTCCCTTAAAAAAACATGGAATTACCGCGCGCGCCGTTTCGTCTTCTATTACAATTTTAGTTCTAAGCTCGCCTTTAAAACGAAATGTTGAATGGGCAATTACCTGCGCAACAGTGCATATATTTCTTTGTTTGTTATAATCTATAAGCGGGACGGAACGTGAACGGTCTTCGTAATCTTTTGGAAAGCGCGTTAAAACGGCGGCAATATCGATAATACCCGCCTCGCACAATTTTAATGCTTTTCGTTCCCCAATACCTTTAATTGAGCGGACGGGTATATTCAGTTCTCTAACAAACATCCAAATACAATATTCTCATTTTATTTTTTTATGTATTTTGAATAAATTGTATCTACAATTACAGAAAGCGCGTTATCGCCGGAAACATTACAAGCTGTTCCAAAACTGTCTTGTGTAATGTAAAGCGCAATTAAAAGCGACGCTATAGCGCCATCCTGCGGAATTCCTACTATAGGCAAAAATGGAAGCGCCGTCATTATTGAACCGCCAGGAGCGCCTGGCGACGCTATCATCGCTACGCCAAGGGTAAGAATAAACGGCACAATTATATGCAGTCCTACGGGCATATTGTTCATAAGCAAAACAGCGGTAACGCAGCTTGTTATTGTTATCATTGAACCTGCCATGTGAATATTTGCGCACAACGGGATGGTAAAATTACGAATTTCATTTGAAACGCCGTTTGCTTCGGCACACTTTAAATTTACGGGAATAGTTGCCGCAGAAGATTGTGTGCCTATTGCCGTCATATAACCTGAAATTTGATTGCGCATCATTTTAAAAGGGTTGCGTTTGCCTACGGCGGCGGCGATGCAAAACAACACAAACATATATATAAAATGAAGAATGATTACGGTAAGAAATACCTTCCACAGCATATTTAAAATAGAGAAGGTTTGTCCGCTAACCGTCATGTTTACAAAAGTACCGCAGATGAGTAAAGGCAAAAGCGGAATTACAGCAACGCGCAATACGCCTGATATGGCCTCTGAAAATTCATTTACCACTTTATAAAGAGTGTTATCGCTGTTGCGCGCGCGCTGTGCGCTTATGCAAAGTCCCAAAATAAATGCAAGCGCTACGGCGCCAATAACGCTTATAACAGGCGGAATAGGCACTTTAAAGAATGGCGCAAGCATACCGGATTCAGCGTCAAGACCGGAAACAAAAGAATCGGAAATAAAAGATGGAAACAGATTTTCCGCCGTAATAAAGGCGGCGGTACCGGAAACGAGTGAGGAAAAATACGAAAGCCCCGCTGTTATAACAAGAAGAAGCCCCGCGCCGGTGCTTAAATTTGCTATTCCAAGTGTAACAAAGGCAAGAATAACAAGCGGAATTACAAATGAAAGAAAAGAACTTACGATACCGCCTGCAGTAATAAAAATTCTGCAAAACGGCGCAGGCATCCATTTACCTATGATTATACCCAGGGCAATGGCGATTAAAAGTCTGAAAGTTAATCCTATTTTTATTTTTTTTGACATAAAGCCTCCTAAACTAAATTCTTTACAGTCTAGCATAATATGACAAGTCAATCTATGTCATAAATTGATTTTTTTAACATAAATTGATATGTATTATGGGGCATATCAAAACTGCGGCTGCCTTGAGCCGGCGCGCAGACTGCAAAAGTTAAAAAAGTTCATAGACATAACGGGCATTAAACAAGTCTAAAAGGGCATGATTTACCAGGCTGTCTTCGATAGAACCGGTTAAAACCGCATAAAATTTCGTGTGGCAAGACTGCGCGCGGCGAATATTTGCTTCCATTTCGCCGTTAAGCGGCGGCAAAATAAAATCTGAAACAACCAGAACATCTGCGCCGCTATACTCTTTTTTTTCAAGCAGTCCAAGCGCTTCGTCCAGCGCCGGAATAAGCTGTGAGCCGCCGTAAAAAGAGTTTGACAAAAACTCAATTAGCAGATTTAGAGAGTCGCCAAGAGAACTTAATTCCAAAACGGCAATTTCCGTAGAAAACGAAATTAAATAGCATAAACGTTTTGTTTTAAGCGCAAACTTCAGTAGCGAAAATACAATTGCTTTTGCAAACCGTTCAGGTTCTCCGCGCATGGAACCGGAACTGTCAATACAAATAACAAATGGCCCTTCAGCGAAACGTTTTTTTTGCCGCGAGGAAGAGGAAACGGTGGTCAGCGCCATACTGTCGCCGTATTCGTAGCATAAAAGTTTTTTACGCGACCATCTATCAAAAAAAATTAAATCGAGAGATTCAGTGCCAAGAAGCGCAAGCTCCGAAGGCAAAATGGAATTTAATATGTTTCCCTCTGTTATGCCCAAAAATTCAGCTTTTGCGCCGCCGCTTTCGTCCTGCCCCATGAACACAAGCGCCTCTTTTGGCGTGTCCTCTCTGGCGTTTACAAGACGCGCCCTGCCAAGCTGTCTTGCAAGCGTTTGAAGACGCACATCGGAATTAAAAATTTTTGCATATTCCAAAAGCGCGTCATAATTTGAATTTTGCCATTTACCGCGTGAATTATTCCAGAGCCTTCCTGTTTCTTCTTTTGAAAGCGAAAAACTTTTTGCTATTAAACGCAGCTTATTAATTTTTTCGATAAGTTCGTTTATAAAATTTTCGAATTCATTTTTTATAAAACAGGATTCCCATTCCGCTTCCTGTTTATTTAAATTAAATTTCCACTTCCGCATAAAATAACGCCTTGCCGGCGCAAACTTTCCCTGTTTTGCCTCAAATGCGGATTTGAAAAAAGAAACATCAAGTACGCTTTCATTTTGATTTACATATTCGGCAATATGGCGCCAAACGTGCAAAAATTCTTTTTTTTTAAGTGAAGAAACTTCGTCATATAAATCCAGTTCAGGGTCAAAAGGTTTTTCGTTTAAAATCAGTTTTTCTTCTGTTTTATTTATAAATACGGCAAAATCACGGTCAACGGAGCCGGCATAATATTTATTTTCATTTTTGAATGAATTAACAAGTTCGTTGTTAAAAAAAGCGTTAAACACAGACGCAAAACGTTTTTGAATCTGTCTGCCTGTATCTTCATGGAAGTTTTGCAGTTTCAAGAATTATAT
>JAIRPU010000113.1 GCA_031256815.1 Spirochaetaceae bacterium | reverse complement strand
TCCCTGCCGACACCTTTGACGCGCCCGTGGAAATTGCCGGCGGCATCGGTGAAGCAGCAGGCGGCAGCGTAAAGAACGCGCGGACAGTCTACCGGTTTGACGGCAGCGCTATTCACGGCGATTTCAAGACGCTCCGCGTCCCCGCCTGTCCCGAACGCTATTCGTTGAGCGCCCGCCCCGGCTGGCTTAGACTTCGCGGCGGACAGTCTCCGACTTCTCCTTTCGGACAGACCATGCTTGCCAGGCGGCAGAAGGATTTTTCGTTCACCGCCGAAACCTGCGTTGAGTTCGCCCCAAACAGTTTCCAGGAATTGGCCGGCCTCTGCTGGCGCTATGACGAGCGCAACCAGTACCTGCTTGCAGTAACGCATGACGAAAAACGGGGGCGCATTCTTACTGTGCTTTCTATGATTGAAGGACGTTTTAGCCAGGAAGATGGCCCGGCCTTGAACGCCGAAGGCACGGTGTATCTGGCGGTCGAGGTGCGCGGGCAGTCAGGACAGTTCCGCTATTCGACGGACGGTAAAACATTTACCGGTGTTGGCAAGCCGCTGGACACCCGCGTCCTTTCTGACGAATTCGATGTGCTGGGCTTTACAGGCGCGTTTACAGGGATATTCTGCGTGGATACTGCCCGCTGGGAAGCGTTAGCGGACTTTAAGTATTTTTCGTATACCGCAGGCTAAATAACCGGCGGCTATCGGCGGCCTGCGAAACCGCGCTGCGGTTTCGCAGGTTATGCGGCTTTTCACACGCCGGCGCCCGCCGCAGGCGGGCGGGCGCGCTCGATATGCCCCGCAAAAGCGCTATGCGCTTTTGCGGGCTGCACGCACCGCTTCGCACCGCTTCCCGACTGCGCGCGCCGGCCGCTTCGCGCAGGCTGCGGCTGGCAATAATGCCGCGCTAAACGCAGCGCGCCCGATATGCCCCGCAAAAGCGCTATGCGCTTTTGCGGGCTGCACGCACCGCTTCGCACCGCTTCCCGACTGCGCGCGCCCGCCGGCCGCTTCGCGGCGCGAAGTGGCCGGCCACACCTCCTGCCCCGCGCCGCAGGCGCGGGGAGCGTGGTTATGCGTTGCACGCAAAGCAGAACCACGCCTGCAAGAAGGCCGCCGCTTGCCGGTCGTTGAAAATAATCTGTCCGGGTAGTTGTTTTTGAGCTTTTTATAGAGTATAATTATCAATCTTTAAAATTTTAATGAGGAGAATAAAATGGGTTACAAAGTTGAAGTTGGCATTTCCAACAAGCATTTGCATTTAAGCGATGCTGACCTTGGCAAACTTTTTGGAGCCGGTCACAAATTAACGCTTAAAAAAGAACTTAAACAGCCGGGGCAATTTGCCTCGGACGAGCTGGTTGATGTAGTCGGCCCCAAAGGAACGTTAAAGGGAATTCGTGTGCTGGGGCCTACGCGCAAAGAGTCTCAGGTTGAGCTTTCTCAAACAGACGCCCGCACTATCGGCCTGTCGCTTCCAGTGCGTGAATCTGGTGTATTGGACGGCAGTCCTGGCGTAAAGCTTGTCGGCCCTGCCGGTGAGGTTACTCTTGGAAAAGGCGCTATTATCGCGTTAAGGCATATTCATCTTTCACCTGCGCAAGCATCAGAAGCCGGTGTTAAAGACAAAGACTGGGTTACTGTTAAAACTTTTGGTTCACGCCCATTGATTTTTGAGGACGTGCTGATTCGTTCCGGAGACGCTCACACCCGCGAGTTTCATGTTGACACTGACGAAGGCAACGCCGCCGGAATTAAAAACGACGATTTAGTCGAAATTATCGGTAAAAAGTGAAAGTCTATTCGTTCTTACACGGAGGAATTTCGTTTGAAGACCGCACCGCGCCCGGCCGCGGCGAAAGCGTTCTATCGTTTTTGCCCGGTCTGGCTGTGGTTCCGCTTGTTACACAGAACGGAAGCCGTTCGCTGCCTGTAGTTAAAGTCGGCGATACGGTTAAAGAGGCGCAGCTTATAGCGCGCCGGCAGGGCGCAGGTTCGGCAAACGTACACAGCCCTGTTCCTGGTAAAATAATAGACAACCGCACATGGAACATGGCAAGCGGAGTCTTCTGCAATTCCATGATAATACGCATGGAAGGCTCGTTTTCCATGCTTGGACATACGGAAAAACGCTATAAATGGGAAGATTATTCCCCATTTGAACTGCGCGGGCTTATCGAAACGTTTGGCGTTGTAGACATGGACGGCACAGGCGTTCCCCTAAATGATATTCTTTCGATGTATCATCAAACTGATATTCCTGTAACGCTTGTTGTACGCTGTGTTTTTGATGACCCATGGCTTGTTGCAAATTATGTCCTGCTAAAGGAAAGGCTTTCCGAGATTGCCACAGGCGCGCTTATTGCCGCCCGTGCCGCCTGCGCCGCGCAAATTCTTGTAGTAATATCACTGCCGGAATACGCTATAGGCGCGGAACTTGCCGCTATAATAACGGATAGCGGGCAATTCAATACCGAATTAATAGTTGTTGGCGCGCGTTATCCTCAAAGAAACAAACGCGAACTTGGAATAGCGTTACGTCAATTTGAACGTAAAGAAAAAAAGAATTTGGGATTATGTATTTATCTTGGGCCATCAACTTTGTCTGCGGTAAATGACGCTATTATACTGCAAAAACCGCCGCTGGAACGTTATGTAGCGGTTGGGGGTTCAGCGGTTAAACGGCCAAAAGTCCTAAAAGCGCGGATTGGCAGCAGATTTTCCCAACTTTTTGAAGAATGCGGCGGTTTTATATCCAGACCCAAGCGTACCGCTGTAGGCTCACCATTGCTTGGGCGTCCTGTTTTTAGTTTAGATGAACCTGTTACCGCCTCGTCTTATGCGGTTTTTGCCGTTTGTGACGAAAGCGCGGTAAGAAACAGCGCAACAAATCCGCGTGTTTTAGAGCTGCGAAATCAAAGGCAGTTAATGACAGGCAAACCATCGCCTGTTCCATTTAAACACAACTACGCCCGCGCAATTGACTGCATAGGCTGCGGTGAATGTCGCGCGGTTTGTCCGGTTGGTTTAGACCCGGAAGACATATATAAAATGCTTAGCGTCCAAATTTATTCGCCTGTACTTTCTAAACTGTGCCGCCAGTGTCATGGCTGCGGCTGCTGCGAGGCGGTTTGCCCCTCCCGTCTGCCGCTTTCCAGACTTATAATAAACCCGTCCGGCAGTTAAAGATAATTAAAAAAGGCTGCCCGGTTTAATTCCCGGACAGCCTTTTTACATACGAAAGCCTGTTATATTATTTTTTCTTTTTGGAAACAACATCAATAACAACGAACAACAGGAGTACCGCGCCTTTGACCGCCCGCTGAAAATTCGCATCCGCAAGTACACCGCCTACAATCGACATTCCCTGGTTAAGAACGCCCATAAAAATAGCGCCGATTACCGCGCCGCCGACTGAGCCAACGCCGCCATAGGCAGATGCGCCGCCAATAAAACACGAAGCTATTGCGTCAAGTTCGTAGTTGTTGCCTGCCGAAGGGGAAGCCGAATTAAAACGCGCAACACAGATAAGCGCGGTTAATCCCGCCAAAAAGCCCATGTTTGCATAGGCAAAGAACAGCATTTTGTTTGTGTCTACGCCGGACATTTTAGCCGCCTTTTCGTTGCCGCCAATGGCATAAAGATAACGGCCTGGAACTGTTTTCGATGTAAAATAGCCATAGCCAAGCACTACAATGCCAATAAGCACAAGAATAACCGGAATACCTTTGTTATTGCCCAAAAGGAATGCAAGCGCCAGTATAACTGCGCTGATTACTATAATCTTGGCAATCCAAACAGGGAACGGCGTTGTTGCGTATTTCTTTCTTATTTTTTTTATGCGCCCAAGCACTTCAAATGAAATGTATACGGCGCTTACAACAATGCCAATAACTACCGAAACCACACTGGTTAGCGATGCGTTTTCTCCTCCCGGAATAAAACTTGTAAAATATCTTAGATAGTTTGCCGGAAAAGGCGAAATTGTAAGCCCGCCAAGTATCATGTTTGCAAGCCCGCGCCACAAAAGCATACCGGCAAGCGTTACGATAAACGGAGGTATACGCACATAAGCTATCCAGAATGCCTGAAAAGAACCTATTGCAAGTCCAACCAAAAGGCAGCAGATAACGGCAAGGTAAATATTCATTTGCATATCTACGATTAAGGTTCCGGCTACCGCCCCCACAAAACACACAACAGAACCTACAGAAAGGTCGATATTGCCGCCGGTCAAAATACAAAGCAGCATACCGGTTGCCAGTACAACAACATAGGCGTTTTGCGAAATTAAATTGGAAATATTGCCTGGCGAAAACAACGAAGGTTTCGCCTGAGCCTGAATTGCAAGCTCGAATACCAGCATAACGCCGATAAGAGCGATAAGCATAATATTTTGTTTTAAATTTTGTTTAATATTAAAATTTCCTGTCATTTTTTACTCCTATGACTGTTATTTTTTCTCGGATTGCAGTATGGCTGCCATAATTGAATGTTGCGACGCCTCTTTAGCGGGCATTTCCGCCACGATGCGTCCTTCGTTCATAACATAAATTCTGTCGCACATACCAAGAACTTCCGGCATTTCTGACGAAATCATAATAACGCTTTTGCCTTCTGCAACAAGCTGGTTTATTAATACATAGATGTCGTATTTTGCGCCTACATCAATGCCGCGTGTAGGTTCATCCAAAATAAGCACATCAGGGTCGGCAAACATCCATTTTGCAAGCAACACTTTTTGCTGATTGCCGCCGGAAAGGCTGCCTACATTTTGATATACATCTGTGGACTTTGTCCGCATATCGGAGCGGTATTTTTCCGCCACCTGAACCTCTTTGTCCGCGTCTATAACACCATGATGGCTAACTTTGTTCATTTTTGCGAGCGTTGTATTTGTAGAAATAGGATTCATAAGTACAAGGCCGTTGCCTTTGCGGTCTTCTGTAACGTAGGCAAGTTTATGGTCTATCGCCTCCTGTACAGAGTTCAAACGCACTTCTTTTCCGTTAATAAACACCTGCCCTGTTATATTTGCGCCGTAACTTTTACCAAACACGCTCATTGCAAGCTCGGTGCGCCCGGCTCCCATTAGTCCGGAAATGCCAACAACTTCGCCTTTGCGGACGTTAATATTAACGTTATCGCAAACTTTACGGCCGTCATAAATCGGGTGGTCAACATTCCAGTTTCGCACCTCAAATGCAATTTCGCCAATTTTCGGCGAGCGTTTTGGAAAACGGTCGCTCAAATCACGGCCAACCATAGCGTGAATAATCGTAGGTTCGTCAAAAGAATCGGTTTTTTTATCCAAAGTTTGAATAACCGTGCCGTCCCTGATTACCGTTATGCGGTCGGCAACATAAGAAATTTCATTCAATTTATGAGAAATAATGATGCTGGTAACCCCAACTCTCTTTAATTCTATTAAAAGTTCGAGTAATTGCTGGGAATCATTTTCATTTAGCGAAGCGGTAGGTTCATCCAATATAAGCAAACCTACTTTTTTCGCCAGCGCTTTGGCAATTTCAACCAACTGCTGTTTGCCAACGCCAATATCCTTTATAAGGGTAAGGGGCGATTCTGTAAGGCCCACTCTGGTTAAAAAGGTTTTGGATTCCGCATTTGCCGCGTCCCAGTCAATATTAAAATAAGCTCCGCGCTCGTTACCCAAAAATACATTTTCGGCAATCGAAAGATACGGAATAAGCGCAAGTTCCTGGTGAATAATAACAATGCCTTTATGTTCGCTTTCTTTTATTGTATGAAACTTGCAAAGTTCACCGCAATAGTGAATTTCGCCTGAATAAGTGCCATAAGGATAAACACCGGACAGCACATTCATTAAAGTTGACTTTCCAGCGCCGTTTTCACCTACAAGCGCATGAATTTCGCCCTCCCGCACGGAAAGATTAACATCTTTTAGCGCGTAAACTCCCGAAAATTCTTTGGAGATACCGCGCATTTCAAGCAAATTTTCTAACATCTGTGCCTCCTTAAAGCGCTGTTTGCATAATGCCGGTTCCGGGCAGTTATTCAGAATTTATTAAAACGGCGCAAGCCGTTCGTTTTTTAAGAATAAGCAACCCGGAACACAAATTCATACTACTGAATATCCTGCGCTTTATAATAACCGGATTTAATAAGCATTTCTTCGTAATTTGCCGTAGTAACAACCACAGGTTCACAAAGATATGAAGGAATAACACCAGTACCATTATTGTAGGTACTTGTATCATTTACCTCAGGGTTGCTGCCCTTCATAAGCGCGTCAACCATGCTGACAACTTTGGTTGCAAGAGTACGCGTATCTTTGAAAACAGACATTGTCTGGGTTCCGGCAATCATGTTTTTTACAGATGGTTTATCGCAATCCTGACCGGTAAGAATTGGAAAGTTATCTTTATTCCAGCCGGCGCCAACAAGGGCGTTGGTTACACCGTTTGCGGTTGAATCGTTTGATGCAAGAACGGCGTCAAGTTTTGTTCCGCCCGGCCTGTAGTTGTAGGTCTGGATAAGGTTTTCAAACCGTTTCTGCGCCTCTTCTGTTGACCAGTTTGGAGTAGCGCACTGCGCGCGCTCAATCTGTCCGGATTTTACAACGAGCTTGCCGCTGTCGATATATGGCTTTAACACGCTCATTGCCCCGCCGAAGAAAAATATTATGTTATTGTCATCCGGAGCGCCGGTAATCAGTTCGATATTAAAAGGCCCTTCCGCCGCGGGAAGACCGAGACGTTCTTCAATGAACTTGCCCTGCATAACCCCTACGAGGTTATTGTCGAATGTTGCATAATAAGATACCGCGTCGCTGTTCATAATAAGGCGGTCGTAGGAAATAACGGGAATGTTGTGGGATTTTGCTTCTTTAAGCACTTCCGTTAGAGAACTTCCGTCTATAGCCGCAATTACAATGGCCTTAACCCCTCCGGCAATCATGTTTTGAATCTGATTTATCTGGGTTGGGATATCGTTATCGCCGCCAAACTGCAAGTCAACTTCATAGCCTGCGGCTTCAAGCTGGGTCTTCATGTTAGAACCGTCCTGATTCCAGCGCTGCAAACTCTGCGTGGGCATAGAAACACCAATTTTAACTTTACCGCTGCCCTTCTTTGCGCAGCCGGCAAAACCGAACGACAGCACAAGGGCCGCCGCAAGTATTGCAAAAGCAATTTTTTTCATAAAAAATTTTCCTCCTGAAAATATTTGATATGCCAATTTTATTTTATAAATTCCGTTTGCGCAATAGTAATGCTTGATTTTTTATATATATAATTGATTTAACACTGTCAGGTACAAAATATATACAGGAACCGGCATTTTATGCCGAAAATATAGACACAAGTGTATAAAAATTGTAGCATATAATTGTGGAGGATGACAATGAAAATATACATATCCGTGACGCTGTTTTGTGTGTCTGCGGTTTTTGTTTTTGCCCAGGACGTTTTTTACACGATGCCGGTTCCGGCATCGCAGCCTGTACTTGCCGAGGTTCAAGTACGTAACCATGTGTTCGACATTACCTCGCAGGGCGGCAGTTATGACGCAGAGATGTTATTACGCGAACTCGAAAGCCGTTTTGACGTATACAACCGGCTCTTCCGGTTTAATCTTTCGCAAATGCAGGGCCCGCTAAAGGTAAGAGCTTTTGTTGACAAGGCGGCATACGACGCCTATGTAAAATCAAAGCTTACGTCCACGCGGGACGGCGCTGTTTATCTGCACTATAACCAGCCGGATAAACGCGAGCTTGTTATTCACCGCGGAAGCCCCGAAGAAGAGCGTATTCTGCCGCATCAGGCGTTTTTGCAGTTTTTCCGCGCCTTTGTTCCGCAGCCGCCGCGCTGGATGAGGGAAGGGTTTGCTATATATTTTAATACGCTAAAATTCAACAAAGAAACCCGCGAGCTTTCTTATGAAGAAAACCTTGCGTGGCTTGATACTGTTAAACGGCTTGCCGAAGAGCGCCGTGAACCTTCGTTTGAAGCCGTATTTAATGCAGACCTTACAGACAGGGAACCGGAAAACTTCCATGCTATTTCATGGGCAATAGTTTCGTTCTTTTTGAATTCCGGCGGGAATGGCGATTATTTTCGCGCGCTTACAGAATCATTTTTGCTTCTAAAACCGGAAAATACCGCTGCGGAAAACAGCAAACTTGTGCTTGGCCGCATAACATCGTGGGCCAGCCTGTTTGCCATGCACCGCGATTACAGCGCCTACATTCAATCCAGATACACGTTTGCCGAGCTTGTTGACGCCGGCCAGCGCGCCTATTCTGCAAGAAATTTTGATGACGCGGAATCGTTCTTTTTGGATTCATTATACCAGAAACCGGGACATTTTGCGCCTTACTATTATCTTGGTTTAATTTCTTACGAAAGAAAAAATTACGAAGTAGCTGAACAGTACTACCGTTCCGCGCTGCAATTTGGAGCGGATTATGCGCTTGTGCAGTACGCCATGGGTGTAAACGCCGCTACCAGCGGGCGTTCGGCGGATGCGATTGTTTATCTTAAAAGCGCCGCGGAAGCTGACCCTGTTCGTTATGGAGAGCGCAGTAACCAGATAATTCAGAAGATTTCAATGGAATAACGAATCAGTATGGAAGTGTGCCGTGAAATGGATTCCAGGTTTTTTGCTTGCGTTTTGCGCCGCGTCCGCATGGGCGCAAGAGGCAAGCGATATTGACAGGCTTTTGGCGCAAAGCGAAGTAAGCTGGGGCGATGCCTGCGTATGGAGTTTTGCTTCTCACGGAGAACCATACAATGAACGCGATGCGGTATTCTATGCAATAAGTTTTAAAGCGCTGCCCGCGAATGCTCCGTTTGACGCAAACGCAAACCTTGCCGGGCTTGCGCTTATTTTAATGCGGGTTTATCAGTTAAAAGGCGGTATTTTTTATTCAATTTTTAAGAACCGCCGCTATGCTTTCCGTGAAATGATTTATATTGGAGTTTTTGATGAAGATGACGACCCTTCGGATTCATTTTCAGGTGAGAAGTTTCTGCAAATATTAAGCAGAATGAGCGCCATAAAATAGCGATGAACGCTTGCTTAAAAACGCTTTTTTTTGGCCTGATTATGGCGGCATTTTCGCCGGCGCTGTCAGGCTGGGAATGTGGATTGCTTTTTTCAAATGAGTTCCGCTTTGAAAACACTGTCGCCGCAATAGATAATCCAAATGAAATATATGAATCCGGGCGTATTTCCAGCTGGTTTTCTTTTCGTCCGGCGCCAATGACATCGATTTACCTTAAAGCCGGCGTCAGCGCAATTAACGAAGCGGTTTTAAGCAATATCGAAAACTGGAAAATTGCGCCGGAGCTGGACAGCGCGCGGCTTACAATTTTTCCTGATCCGGCTTTTTTTGCCGAACTTGGGCGTATTCCATTTTCCGATATAATTTCGCTTTCCGCAAATGGAATGTTCGACGGCGCAAAGCTCCGGTTTTCGGCAGGAGAACACGGAATCAGCGCCTCGGCATTTTATACGGGGCTTTTATATAAAGAAACGGCAAAAATATTTTTAAACGCTCAGGATAAAGATGATTATTACAGACAGAATTATTTTGCTCCGCCTCATCTTTTAATGTCGCTGGCGTATCATTTTAAGCCCGAATCGCTTGAAGGCTCAAGGTTTAGCGCCGAATTTATACGGGAAGCCGATATGCGAAAAGGCTCCACTTCAAGCACAATGTTCTTTTTGGCGGGCGCGGCGCTTGTTTTAAAAGAAAATATTACAATGGACGCCGGAGGCCTTCTTTCTGCAGGCGTAGAATCAGATGAAAGCACAATAGGTTTGGCGGCGCTTTTTAGCCTTCGCGTGCACTTAAACCAGCCATTAAAAGCGGAGCTTTCTTTTAACACAAACCTCTTTTGGGGGGCGCTGGACGAACCATTGCCGCTGCCTTTTATAAACAAACGCCAGGTTGGGCTTATCTACGACCCTGAAGTGGCGCGGCTTTTAAATTTGCAGTTAATTTACACCGCCATACTTACGCCAACATTATCGTTTAACACAAGCCTTATGCTTTTTGCGCGGCTTGACAGCGACTATATGCCGGATTTTTGGCAATATATAGATTATCAGAACGAAAACGCAAACGGTTTTTTGCTGGGCGAAGAGTTTTACGCGGGCGTAATTTGGACGCCGCTTTCCGACCTTTCTTTTAACATAAGCGCCATATTTTTCTTTCCGGACAACGGGCCGGATAGTGTGTATATTAGAAATACGCCAATGAAATGGGATTTAAGGCTCGGACTGTTAATTTCAATGTAGAAGTAAGGGTAAAAATGAACAAAATCCGGTTTTTAATGTTTATTACAATGGCGGCGTTTGCCGCCGCGCTGTACTGCTGCCGGCTGCCGGAAGTGGAATCTCAGTTTAATATGAAAGTTTTACTGCCGCTGGCCGCGGGTGGGAACCCTCCAGTTACAGAATATATTATTTCTGTGAGTTTAAAAGGGAATAAATACGAAGCCCATAAATTATTTAGTTCAACAAGCAGGACGATTAAAATGGCCGCGCCCATAGACGAAGAAATTACAATAAGCATTGCGGCGTTTCCAGCCGCTCCAAGCGAAACTCCTACACTTTATTTTGGAAATTTTCCTGTAAACAAAACAGAACGCTACAAGGTAGAACCCATAAACAACAATGTTTCTATAGAGCTTTTGGAATCGCAAAAAGAAATGGCGGAAGGCGGAATGATTTTTTTTATTCCGGGTACAGGCGGCAGCTGGGACGAAATGCACGTTTTTGAATTTACCGCATCAAATGCTGTTCAGTATTTAACATTTAAAAAAAACGGAATTGAAACAGCACCGAATATATATGGGCGTCTGCTTGTTGTTGGCGGCGGCGGCGCAGGCGGCAGCTCAAGCGGCGTGGCGTTAGGCGCAGGCGGCGGCGGCGGCGGCGCCGCCGTAATAATAGACGACAATTTCAGGTTTAACAGCGCCAAATACAGAATCACT
>JAIRPU010000035.1 GCA_031256815.1 Spirochaetaceae bacterium | reverse complement strand
CAAGCCGCGCTAAGCGCGGGGCCGCCATTACAGCCGCGGTCTGCGTGTAGACCGCGGCTGACGATTTCCGGTGATAACCGGTCAGCTTTGTAAACTCACTGAGCAGCGCCGACTTCTCTTTCTTTGTTGCCTTTTGATAACAAAGTCTATATTCCCTTTGTTACCGCCTGTTTCTCTTTCATGTTTAACCCCCGCCCGAAACAAGCACCCGGTAGGGCGTTTAAACAAAAACGGCGGCAAGGCGTGGCGCGGGAGACAGTTGACTGTCTGTCTAATATCAGAAACAAATAGGACACCCGCACCTGTGGTAAAATGGAAATTATTAAAGAAATTCATTTTACGAGGTGTAACCATGAAAGGTAAAATCGGGTGTCCTTCAAGGATTGTAACACCAGTGCCGCATTTACGGGAACCAGCAAAAAAAGAAACCAAAAATCTTTCGGAAAAAACAAAATTGCGGTTAAAGATTTTCGATTATTATTATCAGATATCTTCGCGGTATTCGCTCTCTGGAAAGCCAAATGCAAAACTTACCTGCCGTCATTTTGGTATCCATAGGTCATATTTCTACTGATAGCCGCAGACACACGCGCAAGCGATTGAAGCGGAATTTGCAAGCGAAGCGAAGCAAATTGTAGCGGAAAGCGCGGTTTTTGCCGGAGAGGCGACCGCGCTTGCGCGGCTTTATCGCCGGCCGCGGCCTGCGCACCGCGCAGGCCGCGGAACAACGACCGGCGAAATCGCGTGCAGTTTCGCCGGCTCCGGTAGAGGCCACCCGCAACGGCAACGCCGTTTCGCGGGCGGCCTCTACTGCGGCGCTTCTGCCTCCGGCAAAAATGCGCCCAAAATTAAAAAGCTTGCATAAATCAGCGCAAGCGATAGTTTGGATTAAAGCGCTTGCAGCCAGGCGTTTATTAAAAAAAACTTGCCTAAAATCATTATTACGCCTGTTCCTGTAAGAAAAACACCGCTTACTATGCGCAGTACCGGCATAATGCGGCGGAAGCGGCCAAGAAAACCGGTTATTTTACCCCAAAATATTCCGGCCAAAACAAAAGGCAGTCCAAGTCCGGCGGAATAAACTGCAAGGTATATTCCGCTTAAAGCGGCGGAACCGCTTTGCCCGGCAAGCAGCAAAATGCTCCCCAAAAACGCGCCTACGCAGGGCGTCCAGCTTAGTCCAAACGCCATTCCTACAAGCAGCGCGCCCAAAACACCATGCGGACGGCGCGCCGGATGCAGTATTGAATCACGTTTTATCGCCAGCACAGAACCTTTGGAAACGCAAGTTTCACATACTCCCTCTGAGCTGTTAAATTTTAAAAAAGGTATAAAGTTAAAAATTATGTTAAGTCCAATTACAATAACAACAGCGCCTGCCGCAATGTTAATCACGCGCCGCCATGCGCCGGCAAAACTAAAAATGCCATAAACCAATACGCTTAACAGCACAAATACAATGCTAAAACCCAAAACAAAAATCAGCGTCTGCCAGGCCAAAAGCCGGTTTGAATGTTTTGCGCCGGCATTATTGCCCGCTATAAACATAAAATAACCGGAGAGTACCGGCAGTACGCATGGCGAGGCAAACGAAAGAACGCCGGCCACAAAAGCAGTTATTATGGAAATGTTATTGTCCATAATTTAAAAGCGCTTCAAATGCGGAACGAAGCCCGGGTGTATCCCAGTTTCTTCCGCCTATCGACTGAAGAATTAAATTGCCTTCGCGGTCAATAACATAGCTTGCGGGAATTCCCTGTACGCCATAGTTTTCTGAAACCTTGCCGTCACTGTCAAGCGCTATGGTAAAATTATATTTTCCATTTTCCGCAAAATGCTGAACTATTCCGGCGTCTTCCATGATGTTGCAGGCAACCATTGCAAAATCTTTGGTTTTAAATCTCTGATAAAGCGCCTCCATAGAAGGCATTTCGCCGCGGCAAGGCGGACACCATGTAGCCCAAAAGTTGAGAAAAACAATTTTTCCGCGCAGGCTTTCGAGCGAAATAGTTTCTCCTTTAATTGTTTTTAACGTCCATTGTGCGGGCTTCCGGCTTTCGTTTAACAAAGGGACGCCCGCTTTACTAAACGCTTCTTTTATGTCTTCTGGAATTTTTGAATAATCATTACCGGTACAGTTTGTCTGCGAAATTAAAGTACAGGATAAAAACAAAAAATTAAAATATTTCATAAAAACCTCTCAACCGGCAGGCGTAAAATCAGAGCGCGTTGTTTTGCGAAAGTTTTTTCTGCCCGCCTTGAATTGTTAAGATATGAAAATTAATAAATGCAATCAAGAGCGCATATTGCGGGGGCTGCAATTCTAAATTTGAGAAAAATGATGAATCGATGCGGTTCAATATATGCATTTATGATGTTTTGGGCGCATTTTTGCCGGCGGCCGTTGTCCCCGCGCCCTGCGCGAAGCGCAGGGCGCGGGCTGGCGATAAGGCCCGTGCGGCGGGTGGCCGACACAGGAAACCTGCTAAACCACAATGCGGTTTAACAGGCCGTGCGACACACAGGCCGCTTCGCGCAGAGAAGCGGTCGCCACATCTCCGGCCGCGCAAAGCGCAGGCCGCGCCTGGCGATAATACCGCGCGAAGCGCGGCGCACAGCGCAACGCGCAGGCCGCTTCGCGCAGAGAAGCGGCCACCACATCTCCAGCCTGCGCAGCGCAGGCTGCGCCCGGCGATAAGACCGCGCAAAGCGCGGCCCGCCGGAGGCGGCGTTTCGCAGTCGCGGTCTCCACCTACAGCCGGCAAAAAACGCGCTTTCCGCTCCAATTTGCTGCGCTTCGCTTGCAAATTCCGCTTCAATCGCTTGCGCGGGTGTCTGCAGCCGCCTTTATTTCAAAATAATTGGCAATGTCCGGCTGCAAAATACTTCCACTTCGGAACTGCCCGGTCTGCAGAGCAATATCTTGACACAGGCGCAGGCTGCTAAGCATTATTATAGGTTATGCGGATTCAACCTGACAGCGCAATGGATTATTTTTCCACGCTGATGGCAACTTCATCTTCCTTGATAGTATTTCTTAACAGCGAACATTGTATTAGTTATGCAAATAAACCTTTTGCCCAATTTCTTGGAATTGAAGATAACGAATCATGTATAGGCAAACCGCTTCTGGATTTTTTTACCGACCAGAAAGTAAAAAATGTTTTTAGCGAATTCATTATGGACCATGAATTCTGGATAGATATGATTCAGCTTGAAATTGCGGGAGTTCAAAAACATTTTAAAGTTTTTAGCGGAAAAATTATTGGTCTTACACAGGGTTATTATATACAAATTTTTGATATAACCGATATTGTAAGAACAAAAGAAGAGGCGGAAGCGGCAAACCACGCAAAAAGCGAATTTCTTGCAAACATGAGCCACGAAATCCGTACGCCAATTAATACAATACTCGGCATGAGCGCGTTAATACCAACAAATAATTTTACAGAAACACAGCGCCGTTATTTTGAAGATATAAGAAAAATGTCCGGAACTTTATTAAACATAATTAATGATATTCTGGATTTTTCAAGAATAGAAGCGGGCAAGCTCTCTCTTAATCCTGTTCATTTCAGATTGTTTCAGTTTTTTGACAATATTTCTTCAATTTCAAATTTTATGGCAATGGATAAAAATCTTACTTTTTATTCAGAAATTGATAAAACACTGCCGGAAATAGTTTATGCTGATGATGTGCGTTTAAGGCAGGTATACACAAATATAATAAACAACGCGGTAAAATATACAAACGAAGGCAGTGTTCAGTTTTTTCTTAAAAAAGAAAAAATAGAAGATAAATATTATTTAAGCGCGTATATAAAAGATACAGGGCAGGGAATTAAAGAAGCGGACTTTGGCCGTATATTCGATATGTTTGAACGGCTTAACGTCCGCAAAAACCGCGGAATAACCGGTTCCGGACTTGGGCTTGCCATAACAAAACAGATTTTAAATTTAATGTCCGGCAGCATAAAAATAGAAAGTGTTTACGGCAAGGGCTCTACATTTATTGTGCGCGTTCCGCTTGTAGAAGGCAATGTAAAAAAACTTGACCGCGGTATTTTACCTTCCCGTTTTATTTTTGCCAAAAATGAAACCGAAGTAAAAGTACTTGTTGTAGATGATATGCAAATAAATATAAGCGTTGCCTCCGGTTTTTTGGAACAGCACAATATTATTACAGACAGCGCTCTTTCCGGAAAGGAAGCGCTGCAAAAAATTTCTACAAGACATTACGATATTGTCTTTATGGACCACATGATGCCGGAAATGGACGGCATAGCGGTAACTCAAAAAGTACGCGCAATGGAAGGTGAATACTATAAAAAACTTCCCATTGTGGCTTTAAGCGCAAACGCCGTTGCCGGATACCGTGAGCTTTTTTTGAGTTCCGGCATGAGTGATTTTTTGAGCAAACCAATAACAGGCGACAGAATGAACGCCATTCTTGCCAAATGGCTGCCAATCGAAAAAATTACGGAGAGCAACAGGCGCAAAAGCGACCGCAGGGCAGGCATGGAAGACCGCCGTCTGGGCGGCAGGCGCTCCGGGGATTATACGGTAAACAGCGATATTTTTAACGATCTTTCAGAAATAGAAGCGCTTAATGTTAGAAACGGGCTTATGCATACAGGCGGTAAGTATTCAAGTTATATAAAAGTGCTTCGCCAGTTCTGCGCGAATTTAGAAGGCGAAACAGCCGCAATAAAACAGTTCACCGAAAACCGCGAATGGAATGAATACACAACAAAGCTTCATGCTTACAAGGGCGTGTTTTCTATAATCGGGTATCCGGCTCTTTCTGCATGGGCAAAAGAACTTGAAGAAGCGGGACGGGCGCTTGCCGGAAAAAAAGACGATAATGACGAACTTGCCCTAAAAGAAATAATGTGTGTGGAAGAAACTCCGGCGTTTATCTGTGCAATGAATGTGTTTAAAAGGCGTTTAAGCCGTACGGGAATTATAAGCGGTAAAACGCAAAAGAAGCAGAATACAACAAATGAAGAGCTGCGTACTCTTATTGAAGAACTAAAAAAAGCGTGCGCCGCCTTTAAGCCGCGCGCGGTAAATGCGGCGGCGGCAAAGATTCGCGGTAAAAAATTAAATGCAAAAACAAACGCTGCAGTCGAAAAGATATGCGCTCTTGCGGAAAATTTTGATTATGAAGAAGCGCTTAAGTTAATAGAGGAATTTAAGTGGTAGACGCCGAAGAAAGCGCCGGATTAGCGAAAGCAAAAAACTATTTAAACCGCTGGCTGTGTTTTTTTTTCGCATTAAGCGCTGTTGCGATTTATGTTTTATTCAGATACGGCGAACTAATGCTTGGCGGAATAGGCGCCGCCCCCGGCCGCAGGCAGTTGAGCAGCGCGGAACGCGGGTCTATTCTCGACAGAAACGGACGTATTCTAGCCATAGAAGCGTTTTTTGGCGATATTGGAATTGCTCCTTCAAAAGTAAAAGATATAAACGAGCTTGCAGCGGCGCTTGCCCCGCTGCTTGATATGAGCGAAGACGCGATTAAGGCACGCTCGGCTTTGGGGCAGGATTTTATCTATTTAAAAAAAAAAGTAGAAATAAATGTTGCCGAAGCGGTAGAAGCTATAATAAGCGAAAAACGCTTTTCCGGCGTAACGGTTGATATTGTGCGCGGTAGGGTTTATCCCGAAGAAACGCTTGCCGCGCAGATAATAGGTTTTACAGGAGACGGGAATCGCGGGCTTGAAGGCATAGAGTTTGCTTTTGACGAAGATTTACGGCCGCAAATCGCTTCGAATGGCGAAAGTTTGCCTGGCAACCGCGTTGTTTTAACAATAGACGCCAACATTCAATATATTTTAGAAGAAATTGCCGGAAAAGCGCTTGCCGAACATGGAGCGGAGGCGGTTCTGTTAAGCGCCATGGACCCAAAAACCGGCGACATTCTCGGCTCGGCTTCGCTTCCCGGCTTTAACCCAAATAAATTCAATGAGTATAAAAGTGAACTTTGGTCGTTCAGGCCGGCGGTTTGGTCTTATGAACCCGGTTCGGTATTCAAAGTGTTTTCTTTGGCAAGCCTTATTGACGGAGGTTTTATAAACGAAGGCAGCGTGTTTTTTTGCAATGGCGCTTACGACCATATTACAAACCGCGGTGAACACGTAACAATAAAGTGTCTAAGCGCGCATGGCAATGTCCACGCGCGTGATATAATTATGGTTTCCTGTAATGCCGGCGCAGGTTATGCGTCCGACAGGACGAGTAACAGCATATTTTATGACAGACTAAGGCTGTTTGGCTTTGGTTTTAAAAGCGAAAGCGGAGCGCCTGGCGAGTCGGCCGGTTTTTTGAGACATCCCTCACGCTGGTCGGCGCGCAGCAAGCCGACTATAGCCATGGGGCAGGAAATCGCCGTTTCCATGCTGCAAATGCTTAGGGCGGCGACTGTAATAGCGAGTGATGGCACTTTGAGGACGCCCAGGTTTGTTTCAAAAATAGTAAGCGCCGATGGCCTGCCTGTACGCGAATTTCTTCCTGCCGAACCTGTGCGGGTTATGAAGAGCGGAGTTGCAAGGATGATGCGTTCGTATATGCGCGACACAACTGATTTAGGCACGGGCAGGCGGGCGTTTATTGACGACATTCCGCTTGCCGTTAAAACCGGAACCGCGGAAATTGCCGATACCGCTACCGGCGCATACTCCAAAACAGACTATATAGCGAGCTGTCTTGCGATGCTTCCTGAAGATGACCCTGTTCTGGTTATTTACATTACAATTTTTAAGCCGAAAGGCGAATATTTGGGCGGACGAATTGCCGCGCCTTATATTAAAGAAACTACGGAAGCGCTTGTAAACTATCTTGGCATTCCACGCGGGCGCAGCACTCAATTTACCCATACGGGAACGGTGAACCTGCCGCCGGCGCCGGTACCTGCGGTAGATAATGTTGTGCCTGATCTTAGAGGGCTTTCCAAGCGTCAGGTACTGCCGCTTATCCTGCGGGACGACATTGTTTTTGAAATAAAAGGTGAAGGCTGGGTACGCCGCCAATCGCCGCCGCCCGGTTCAAAACTTGTAGCCGGAACGGTAATTCAGCTTGAGTTTGAATAAACCGGCGGCGGCCATATCGCCTGCCGGCAACCGCCTGCGGCAGCAAACAAGCGGCGGCGGCCATATCGAACCCCGCGGCGCGGCGAATAGTTTCCTGCGGCCTGCCGCCTGGTGCAGTGCCGGCCTGCTTCAACCTAACGCCGCCGGCGCGCGTCCACATTCAAAACACTGAAGAGAAGGCCGCCTCAAACTATTGGCTCTTGTTAAAAACTGAATTTATGTTTTAACTAATGCTGGCTTTATAAACATGATAGAAGTAAGAAATTTAAAAAAAAGTTTTGGCGGCTGGACGCTTGATGTTAGCTTTGAGGTTGCCTCAGGCGAAACGCTTGTTATAGCCGGACATTCCGGATGCGGAAAAACTACGCTTATCAATATTATTTTAGGACTAATAGAACCGGATTCAGGAATAATAAAAATAGACGGGCAGGACGCCGGAGCGCTGCCGCCGTGGAAGCGCAATATGTCTGTTGTATTTCAGGATGCGGCGCTGTTTCCTCATTTGAACGCCGCTGCCAATATTGAATTTGGATTAAAGATGCGCGGCGTTCCAAAAAAAGAACGCGCAAAAACCGCAGCCCTTATGCTAAAACTTGTAAATATGAGCAGCTATGGCAGCAGGCGGCCGGAAACTCTTTCCGGCGGCGAACAGCGTCGTATAGCGCTTGCGCGCGCGCTTGCTGTAAAACCTTCCGTGCTTCTTCTGGACGAACCTTTTAGCGGACTTGACCGGCCTTTGCGAAACACGCTGTTAAAAGAAATTTGTACTATACGCGCGCAAAGCAACGCTCCGTGGATTATAGCGACCCACAGCCGTATGGAAGCAAAAATTTTAGGCGAACGCATCGCGCTTCTTAACAATGGAAAAATTAGCGCCTGCGGCAGCGCCGAAAAAATTCTTGCTAACTCTTTTTTTGCTGAATAAATTTAACGCGCTGTCTTTTTAATAAAAAATCATATTCAATTATAAAACATTTGTTAAGTAAAATTATTGTGTAAAAGCACAAAAAAAAATTAAAATCCAATTAAAAACACTTGCATAATAATTTTATAAAATGATATTATGTGTTATTGATTTTTTTTAAGGAGATTTAAATGCCCAGAGGAAAAGCTAAAGGAACCACGGCGGGCGGAAAGACGCCGGCGGCAGTATTGGAAAAGTTTATTAAAAAACTCGGTTTATCGCAGGCACAAGTTGCCAAAGATGTTGGACTTAGCATTATGACGCTAAAAAACATTCTTGAAGGCAAAGCAAATGTTGACATTGAACGTTCGCTGATTTTTGCCAAGTATTTTGGTACAACGGCGGATTTCTGGATAGACCTTCAGAAAAAAGCCGGTTTGGCAAAAGCAAAAAAAGATGCTAAACTTCAAAAACAGCTTAAAGAGCTTAAAAAAGCAAAACCGGTAAAAGAAGAAAAAGCATCCGGCGCAAAAAGCAAATCTAAAACGCCGGGCGCAAAACGCGGACCAAAACCAGGCGCAAAAAAAGCAGCTGCAAAAAGCGCTGTAAAAAAACCGCGGAAACCGCGCACGCCAAATTCTTCAACACCGCCTGCGACATCTGCGCCAATATCGAGTTTTTCATTTTAATATTGCGGGCGGCTTAGGCCGTCCGCAATTAATATTTTAAAATGTGGACAATAAAAACAGAATCTGAATTTGCAGCAGCGCATTTTTTAACGCACTATAACGGAAAATGCGAGCGGCTTCATGGGCACAACTACCGTGTTGTAGCCTGGTTTAAAGGCGATAAACTTTCTGAAGGCGGTATGCTTGCGGATTTTGGCAGGGTAAAATCCGCGCTGCGTTCTGTAACAGGCGCCATTGACCACACAAATCTTAATGATATGCCTGAATTTTCAGGAGACCCAAGCGCAGAACGAATTGCAAAATTTATTTTTGACGCCATGCTTCCTGAATTAAAAAACAATTCAGTAGACGCCGCACTGTTATACGCCATTGATGTTTACGAAACTCCTGTTAATATGGCGCGTTACGAAAAATGAATTTCAATTTAAAACCGGAAGAAAAACAAGCGCTGCTTAAACTTGCGCGGCAGACTATTCAATCCGCTTTTGAAAATAAAAATATAACGCCGCAAAATTTGTTTGAAGCTTTTAATTGCGGCGCGTTTGTAAGCTTGCACACAAAAAACGGCGCGCTGCGCGGCTGCGTCGGCATTATGCATTCCGGTATGCCGCTGGCAATTACAGTGCAAAATATGGCGCTGGCCGCGGCGTTTGAAGATACGCGCTTTTTGCCGCTAAACGCTGAAGAATTTAAAAATTGCATCCTGGAAATTTCAGTGCTTTCTCCAATGGAACGCTGCGAAGATACCTCACTCGTAGAAACCGGCGTTCACGGGCTGTATTTAAAATATAATGGCAAAAGCGGCGTGCTTTTGCCGCAGGTGCCTGTGGAACAGCGCTGGAACCGCGAAGAATATCTTGAGCATATTTGTTTAAAAGCGGGGCTTCCGCCTGACGTTTACAATTTACCAGGGGCGGAACTTTGGACTTTTACCGCCCTGGTGTTTTCTGAATAATTTATTTTATAACATTTTGTTCACGGTAATAACGCAAAGCCCCTTTGTGAAACGGCACAGGTATTCCCTGCACCGCGCTTTCGGCGTTTAAAGTTGATATATTTTCTATAATATTTTTTGTAACTTCGTAAACATCTTCTTCCGCAATATCGGCGCGCGCAACTAAAACCGCTTTTACCGCTATAACGTTTGTTTCGTTTACCCCTTCGTAAACTCCAGCTAAAATTTTTGCCGGCGTGTAATACGGATAGTTTGAAGTTAAAAGCCTGCTTCGTGCTTCTCCAAAAGGAATTATATTAATGCGCATTGAATCTGCAAGAGAACGGACAGCCGGCACCGGAGCGCCTGCCGTACAAAAAAATGCGTCAATTTCGCCTGCGGCAAACAAACGCGCCGAATCGCTAAAACCGTAACGGGATTCAATAATATCGCCGGCAGCAAATCCAAATGTTTCCAGAATCTGCGCGGCGTTAAGCGCCGTGCCGCTTCCTTCTTCGCCAATCGAAACCCGCCTGCCTTTTAATTCGGCGGCTTCTTTTATTTCTTCGGAGGCGACAATATGGCATACTTCATCGTAAAGGCCTGCAACAGCGGCAAATCTGTTTTGCGGCCCCAGATGCGAAAATAGATTTGTGCCGTTGTGGGCGTATGTCATAACATCATTTTGAACAAAAGCAAATTCGGCGCGCCCTTCTTCAAGAAGCGCAATGTTTGCCATGGAAGCCGCAGTAGAAAGCACAGAAACATCAATCCCCATTTTTTCACCAAGGATTGGCGCTATAGAATTGGCATAAGCAAAATAATTTCCCATATTATTGCCGGAAGCAATCCGCGCCGCGCTCAGGCGCGGAGTCTTTTTTTCGCAGCCCTGTACCAGAAAAAACGGAATTATAAATAAAAGATAAATTTTTCGCATGATTATAATTATAGCGTTTTATCCGCGTCCGCGCTAGTGAGAAAATTTCATGCATCAGACGGCGGGTAAATACATCATTTTAATTTGACTGCACAGCGGCGTATATCAGCGGATATATTAACAACGGATAGACGATTTTTATAATTGTATGTTATTGTAAGTGCGTATGTTAGAGCAGGAGCTGTGGCTGGAAACAGACGGCGCGCGTATTTTTGTACGAAAATGGCTGCCTGATTCCGGAGCGCGCGCAGTAGTTAATATTGTTCATGGAATGTCGGAACACAGCGGGCGTTATTTTCGTTTTGCGGAAGCGCTTTGCGGGCGCGGTATTGCGGTTTGGTGCGCCGACCAGCGCGGGCATGGCAAAACAGCGTCCCCTGATATAAATAAAAGTTCCGAAGGCGGCCTGCCCGGCCACTGCGCCGATAAAAAAACGTTTATAAAAATTCTTTCAGATATAGATATGGTTCATAAAACAATTATTAAAAATCATAAAAATATTCCGCTGATAATGTTTGGTCATTCATGGGGTTCATTTTTAACCCAGGGTTATATTGAATTTTACGGCGGCAAACTTCAGGGTGCCGCGCTTTCCGGCACACGCGGCCCGGGCGGGCTTGAAGTGCGTTTGGGAGCGCCGTTTTTGGAGTTTGCCGCGCGTTTATGCGGCGTTAGAAGCCATTCAATGTTTTTTCATTCAATTGTGTTTGGAAGCGCGTACCAAAGGCCTTTTATGCCGTGCAGAACTTCTTTCGACTGGCTGTCGCGCGATGAGGCAGAGGTAGATTCATTTATTGCCGACCCCATGTGCGGGCATCTTCCAAGCCTGGGCTTTTACCGCGACCTTCTTTATATTTTAAAAACAATTCATAAAGACCGTAATATAAAAAAAATAAGCAACTCGCTTCCTGTTTATGTTTTTTCAGGAGACAGAGACCCTGTAGGCGGCATGGGCAAAAACGTAAGCGCCCTTGTAAAAAGATGGATAAAAAACGGAATAAAAGATGTTTCGTTTGTACTGTACCCTGGAGCGCGGCATGAATGTCTTAACGAAATAAACAGAGAGGAAGTTACATTGAATTTTATTAACTGGCTGGAAAGGCATATATGAGATACCGTTACAGCAGGAACAGCGATGGTTCAATATCACGCTCGGCTCAAATTTGGACAAAAGAAGAACACAAAATAAACAATGCCTCCGTTGACCCGCTTGCGATTTATATTTGTGAAAAACTAAATAAGGAAGGGCACGAAACTTACATTGTAGGCGGAGCGGTACGCGACCTTTTACTTAACAAAATTCCAAAAGATTTTGATATAGCAAGCTCCGCAACGCCTGCACGCATAAAAAGAATTTTTAATAATTCGCGCGTTATTGGCAAAAGATTCAGGCTTGTACACGTTTTTTTTGGAAATAAAATTTTTGAGATAGCTACATTCCGTTCTATCAAGGCCGACGATTCCGGAAATATATTCGGCACAATAGAAGAAGATGTACAGCGGCGCGATTTTACAATGAACGCCCTCTTTTACGACCCGCGCAAAGAACTCGTAATAGATTTTGTAGGAGGCTTTGCCGATATACGCGCAAAAAAAATAAAACCGATAATTCCGCTTAACAGAATTTTTGAAGAAGACCCGATTCGCATGGTGCGCGCCGTAAAATACGCCGTAATTTCCGGTTTTAAAATGCAGTTTTTTTTACGCCATAAAATAAAAAAAAGCGCGCACGGGCTAAAAAAAATTTCGCCTTCGCGTCTAACAGAAGAGATAAGCAAGATTTTAAAATCGCCGCGCGCCGGCATGATTATCCCGCAGCTGCAAACCCTTGGGCTTTATTTATACCTGCAGCCAAGGGCCTCAAAACTAATAAGCGGCTCGCCGGACTTTGCGCGGCGCTACTACCGCTCTTTTGGAAAATTAACAGAAGAAAACACAAAAGACGGCGAAGAATATGCCGAGGCCATAGCGGCGGGACTAAAAACTCTTGTTCGTGATTATCTTGACGATAACACCGACTGGAGTACAGCGAGCGAAGACACCTATAAAACTTCATTCAAACTTGCGCGTAAGTTTGTGCTGCCTGTTAATCCGCCGCGAATAGAATTGAGCCGCGCTATGCGGGATCTTTACGCTGAACACGGAATAAAAATTAACCGCTGGCGCTGCATGGACAGGAACAAGTAAATGAATGTTTTGGTAAAACCTCATTGTTTTTCAGGAACGGTGAATATTCCGGCTTCAAAGTCTCATACCATAAGAAGGCTGCTCATAGCGGCGCTGGCTGACGGACGTTCGCGGCTGCTTCGCCCTCTCGATTCGCTTGACACACGTTCATGCGCCTCCGTATGCGCTTTGCTGGGCGCCGGATTTAGCGAAACGCCTGGCGAAGACGCCTGCTGGGATATAGACGGTATAGGCAGCGGCGCTTCGATAAAAGCTCCTGCCGCGCCGCTTGATGTTGGAAACTCCGGCACAACACTCTTTTTGGCGATTGCGATAGCCGCGCTTTCCAAAAATAATATTAGTTTTACAGGAGACAAGCAGATTGAAACACGCAGCGCTGCGCCGCTCCTTAACGCGCTTTCCGGACTTGGAGTTAATGTTGAATCGCGTAATGGCTGCGTCCCCATAACTGTTAAGGGGCCTGTTTGCGGCGGGCGTGTTTCGCTTGAATGTGTTACAAGCCAGTATCTTTCCGCGCTGCTGCTTGCCGCTCCGCTTGCCGAAGAAGGTTCGGTAATAGAAATTGATGTTCCTCTTTTGAATGAGCGCCCCTATATCGAAATGACGCTTTCTTATCTTAAACGGCAGAATATCAAATACAAAACAAACGCCGGTTTTTCTTATTTTAGAATCGAAGGCGGCGCAAAATACAAACCGATTTGCGGCGAAGTTACCGGCGATTTTTCTTCGGCGGCGTTTCCTGCGCTTGCCGCTGCGCTTTCCGGCGGAAAACTATGCCTTACAAACCTCGACCCGCAGGATAATCAGGGGGATAAGCTTTTTTTTGAAATTTTAAAGCAAAGCGGCTGCAAAGTTGAATGGCTGCGTTCCGGCAATACATGGCGGCTTGAGATTGAAAGGAGCGGAGCGCTAAAAGCGTTTTCTTGCGATTTAAATGCCACGCCGGATATGCTGCCCGCCTGCGCTGTGCTTGGCGCTTTTTCGCATGGCAGAACTAAACTTTACAACGCCGCTCATGCGCGGTTAAAAGAAACAGACCGCATAGCGGTTATGGCAGCGGAACTAAAAAAGCTCGGCGTAAACTGCGTAGAACTGCCGGACGGACTGGAAATAGACGGGATGGGAGCTTCGGCCTTTGACAGCGCCGCAAGCGACCAAGCCGCAGCTTTTGACGGCGGCCAATCCGCAGGCGCGGCGCAGGCAGCCACAGGCGCGGCGCAGGCAGTCTCCGCGGCGCAGGCAGCCGCAGGCGCGGCGCAGGCAGCCGCCAGCGCGGCTCAGACAGCCGCAGTATCAGGCGGCATCGCCGGTGTCGGCGGCAGCGCCGCCGGCGCGGCAAACTCCGGCGCGGCGCTAAGGCTTAACGGTTACGATGACCACCGCGTTGTAATGGCGCTTGCCTGCGCCGGCATTGCTCTGCCAGGCGGTGTTTTGGTTAGCGGCGCGGAAGCCGCTTCGGTAACATACCCCGGCTTTCTTGAACTTATTGGAAAAATCTGTTGAAAAACTTAAAAACCGCTATTTTGAGCGTATACAATAAAGAGGGCATAAAAGAATTTGCCGCTTGTCTGGTTGAAGACGGCTGGAATATCGTTTCTACCGGCGGAACCGCCGCGTTTTTACGGAAAAACGGCATAGAAGTTACGGACGTTTCCCAAATAACCGGATTTCCTGAATGTCTTGACGGGCGCGTTAAAACGCTTCATCCGGCACTGCACGCCGGTATTCTTGCCCGCCGTTCAGACAGCGCCCACCTAAAAACACTTTTGGAACTCGGCGTTAATGCAGTGGATTTGGTCTGCGTCCAGCTCTACCCTTTTGTTGAAAAAACCGGCGCCGGAATATCATTTGAAGAGGCAACAGAATTTATAGACATAGGCGGCCCGGCAATGCTTAGAGCCGCTGCAAAAAACGCGCGCGATGTTATTGTAATTTGCGATACTGCGGATTACGCGCCGGTTATTCAAGGATTGCGGTCCGGCGGCCTGGACGAAAAAACACGTATGCGGCTTGCCGCAAAAACATTTAAGTTGATTTCTTCTTACGATGCCGCAATATCTCAATATTTTGAGCGGCAAATTAATGACGAAACAGCTCTTCCCGCCTGGACGCCGCGCTTAAGCGGATATTCAAAATATTATCCGCTTAGATACGGAGAGAACTCTCATCAAAACGCCGCGCTTTATCTGCGCGAAGACGGCGCAGGCGCTTTGGGCGCTATGGAACAGCTCTGCGGAAAACCGCTTTCCTACAACAACATAAGGGACATGGACGCCGCATGGAAATGCGTTTGCGCTTTTGGCCTGCCGCAAGAAGGAATTGCTCCACTTGGCTCGGAAGAAGTCCGGCGTTTAATTCCGGAAATTGACGATTCCCCGCGCCCATGCTGCGTTGCCGTAAAACATAATACGCCATGCGGCGCGGCGCTTGGCGATTCCGCGCTTGAAGCGTTTGTTAAGGCGCGGGACTGCGATGCCGAATCGATTTTTGGCGGTGTTTTGGCATTTAATACGCCGCTTTCCGCCAATGCCGCAAAAATTATTAGCGCCCTCTTTTTGGAAGTTATAGCCGCGCCGGATTTTGAAGCCGGCGCGCTAGAAATACTTGGCGCAAAAAAAAACTTAAGGCTTGTTAAGCTAAGACACGCGCCGCAGGAAAACTTTGAACTTAGCAGCGTAGACGGCGGAATTCTTGCACAACAGCCGCAACGCAGGCTTCTGGAAGAATGGCGGCCTGTTACAAAAACAGCGTTAGACCCGCAGCTTGCCCCTCAGCTTATATTCGCTCTAAGAGTTGTAAATTTTGTAAAATCCAACGCGATAGTCTGCGCGCGCGATTTTATGGCCGCTGGAATAGGCGGAGGGCAGACAAGCCGCATAAGCGCCGCAAAGCTCGCCTTTGAAAAAGCCAAAAAAATGCCCGCTGCAAAAAACCGGCGTTTGGTTCTTGCCTCAGATGCGTTTTTTCCATTTGCCGATGTTGTAGAGGGCGCGGCAGCGGCGGGCGTTGCGGCGATAGTTCAGCCCGGCGGTTCAGACGGTGATAAGAATTCGATAGAAGCCTGTAACAGACATCAGATTCCAATGGTTTTTACCGGATTGCGTTATTTTAAACACTAATGAACACAGCAAAACTTGTTGAACGGCTGTGCGCCGCCGATACTAAAATTGTGATTGCCGAATCCTGCACCGCCGGCCTTATCTGCGATATTTTGGCAAGAACCCCAGGCGCTTCAAAAATGTTATGGGGTGGGTTTGTGTGCTACACCCTGGAAGCCAAGCAAACCATGCTTGGAGTTAAGAGGCAGACACTCGAAGAAAATGGCGCGGTTTCGTGTGAGACGGCGCTTCAGATGCTTGGCGGAGCGCTTGAAAAATCGGGAGCGGATGCGGCGCTTGCGGTAACCGGACTTGCCGGCCCTGCCGGAGACAGTTTCGGCGAGCCTGTGGGAACGGTGTGGATTGCCGCAGGGCTCCGCGGGAAGCCGCCTTTAACACGGCGTTATCTTTTTAAAGGCAGCCGGCAAAAAATACGCCAAAGCGCTGCCAATGCGGCGCTTTCGCTTTTGGATTCAATTTGTTAAGATAGTTATGATGAGATTTTGCATCCGGCTTTTTTTTATTTGCGCCTGTTTTTTTGTTGCCGGAACGGCGTTTTCGCTTGGAAAGATTGAAAAAACGCCGGAACGCATAAACCCTGTTTGGACGCTCTGCGTTACAGAATTTGATGTTTCCCGTCTTCCAAAATCGCGCGCGGCAACAGGCGGCGTTATTACCCGCCAGATTGTAAACCGTTTTGACGGATTAAAATTCAAACTGCGGCCTGTAAATGAATATGACTATTATTGGCAGGCGGCATGGCTGCGCGAACAGAGCGCCGCCGCAAAACAAATTATAGCAAAACAGGCCGAGCGTGATAAACTCATCTATTCAGGCGAACCGGACTGGAAGATTAGCGCCGCTCAACGCCGGCTTGACGGCGAAATTAAAACGCTTCGCGTAAAATTTAATGAAGCCGAACTTGTCTCGCCAAATATTGCCTCTGCGCCTGAGTTTACCGTTACAAAAGATAATCGCGCCGGTAATTTTCCAGCGCCGCCCAGACGGGGCATGGAGCTGCTGCTCTGTTCACAGCAAAAATCAGACGGGCTGCTTTTTGGAAAAGTTTCGGAATACCACGGGAGAATTCTTGTAGAACTGCGTTTTTGGTCGCTTTGGGCAAAGGAAATAACTTACGAAGACAAGGCGCTTTTTTCGATAGAAGATATGGGAATTGCGCTTGATGAGTTTTTTGCGCGGCTTATAAACTCAATAAGCGGTATTGTACCGGCAACTATTGTTGTTAAAGCGGAACCTTCAAATGCGGTAATTATAATTGACGAACATCATGCCGGGCGCGGCAAATCTGAGGTTGTAGAACGGACGCCAGGCGAAGTTGAAGTTACAGTTTATGCCGAAGATCATGTTACCGCAACCGAAAAAATAAAATTAGACGAAGGCGAGCAGGTTGAGGCGGAATTTACGCTAAAATCCCTGCCTTCAGGTGAAGTTGAAGTTAAAACAAAGAACGAAGAAAGCGCCGCTATTTATTCAGGAGCGCTTTTTATGGGAGAAACGCCAAATACCCTGCGCGGGCAAATTGGGCATTACAAACAAATAAACATAGAAACTCCATCGGGGGGGGTAGCTCAAACTCTATTCCGCATAGAAAAACCTGAATCCAAAATTACGCTTATCCCCAAAACACCGCCGCCTGACGGCCGTATAGAAAAAGCGCGCAAGGGTTTTTACGGCGCTTTAGGCAGGCTTTGGATAATAGGGCCGGCGGCGTTTCTTTCCGCAGGATATTCAAATCTTGCGGTAGATGCTTTTGTTTCGCCTTATTCAAACAGAACTACGGAACATTTTAACAATCAGCAATTTTGGTATAATCTTTCCACCGGTTTTATGATAGCAACGGCCGCCGTTGGCCTGGAAGTTTTAATAAGACTTGGAATATACATATATCAAGGAAACCGCGAAAGCGCGATTTTTAAAAGCAAGAACAAAGCCGCCGCCGCTAAAGAGCCGGATGCGCCGTCAGATACCGAAACCATTACCGGCGAAACCGAAGGCGGCGAAAATGCCGCAAACGGAACTTCCGGCAGTACGCCGTAAGTTCCGCAAAGCGCCCGCACTAGCGGGCGTGCTTTTTAGAATTTAAATCCCACAGCAATTTTTGCCGTTAAACCATGACCAAGCAAGGTTTTTGTATCTGTACTAATCCCAGGAATACTGGATTTAATAAAATCGTCCATAACATCCTTCATGTCGTTTTCAAATTTATTTGCAAGCCGCAAACCATACAGAGCCTCAAAGCGCAGATAAACTTTTTCGGTAAACGAAAAATCCAATCCTCCGCCTAACTTGAACCATAAAGCGCTAAAATCGGCTGGTTTGCCGTCGCCGTCCAGGCCTTCATACTCCTCGCCATCTTCATCTTTTGCGGAAAGGCAGATGTTGTACTCAATACCCAAAAGTGGAAACAGCGAAAGTTTTTTGTTTAACATAAACGGATATTTTCCAAGCAAGCCGATGTTGAAATTCATGTATGAAATATCCACATCCTGGAGTGTTTGTGGATCTGCTCCTGTGCTTTCAACTGTATACTTGAATTTTCCTTTTCCGCCATAAATACCGAGTGTTAATTCTGCGTAGGTGGCGTCAATGAAGGCATAAGCGCCTCCGCCAAAATACGGCGCTTTAATATTTTGTTCAAAGTCTATTCCCATAAAACTTGCCGTGCTTTTAACACCTCCGCCAAAATCACCGCCTGTAAACCCGCCTATGCCGGCACTTATACTAAATGCCTTTTGGGGTTTTTCATCTTGAGCGAAAGCCCCTGCTCCAATAACAAGAGCTAAAACCAATAA
>JAIRPU010000028.1 GCA_031256815.1 Spirochaetaceae bacterium | reverse complement strand
ACTCCCTGTAAACAAACTGGTATTTAAAGTATCATTACCCCCCCCCCCCGTCAACAGTTTTTTGCCAAAAACAGGCAAAAATTCAAAAAAAAGCGCTTAACATTTGTTAATCTCATCGTCTGCAAGGCAAATAAACACAACCACAGGCTGTATTTATTTTAAAATTTTCTTTTCGGGTTCTTCGGGGGGGGGGGGGATTGTTTGCGTGTTAACGTTTGTTATTTGAATTTTGCGCGGCAAAGTTATCCAGGGAGCCGGTCATTCGTTCCATACGGCTGTAAGCGTCTTCCATTTGAGCGTATTGACGGCGCAAATCGGCTTCTTTTCGCTCAAGCTGGCGGTCATAATTCGCGATACGCCGGTTATCGGCGGCAATTTTTGAATCCAGCCCCTGTGTTTTATTGGCTATAACGCCTCCAATTTCAACAAAAGGACGTGTAGTGTGTACGATTTGGTATGCCAGTCCGGAATCAATAACAAGATCGCCGTCCATATCGCGCCCCATAAGTTCGCGAAGTTTATCAAAATTTGAAGCAAGCGCCTCATCAAACGCTTTTTCGTCAATTTCGAGATAACCGCGCAGCCTTGAAGGGTCGTAACCTGTAGCGCCGGAACGCCGCGCATCTGTAGAAATACCAAAACTGGCAAGCATGGCCGCCGGGTCGGCGCTTGTATTGTATGGCGAATTCACTATAGAAATTAAATCGCTTTTCAATTTTAAAATCGAAGAATCGTTGGCAAGAGAGCCAAGCCTTTTGCGCATTTCTTCGCGTTCATCTTCTTTTATGTAAGTAAGTTCGTTTAACACGCGATCGTCCGAGCGGGTTAATATATTTATTTCTGCCA
Source organism: Spirochaetaceae bacterium (assembly GCA_031256815.1). Lineage (GTDB taxonomy): Bacteria > Spirochaetota > Spirochaetia > Treponematales > Breznakiellaceae > JAIRPU01. The sequence continues at coordinate 18,623 of JAIRPU010000028.1, read as the reverse complement.
TAAGCCTGTTATAATTGCCAACTACGTCTATAACAGCTTCTTTTACCGCTTTATTATCCTGTTCTACGCGCACAGAAACCGGTATTTCGGAAGTATTTTTTAAATTCAGCGTAAGGCCAGGAACAATATCATCTATTTTATTTGAAGGGCGCTCTATTTCTATGCCGTCCATCATTAAAATAGCGTCTTGCGCGGTTGAAACAGCATTAAGAGGTTCAGATTTGTTTTTTGGAACAGGGTCAAGCACCTGAATATTACGAATCGAAATTTCGTGTTTTGGATTTGTATTTTTTATCTCCAGCATGGAAACCGTCTTTCCGCCTGAAATTTCAAACAGATTGAATGTGTTGGACGACCATTTTTCGCCGTTCCGTATCGCAGGCAGGTCTACGCTTGTACCGTCTGTAAATTTTAAAGCGATTACGGCAAGCGATTCAGGCGGCTGCAATTCAACGGCGGAAGCGCCTTCTTCTGCCGCGCCTGCGGCTTCTGCGTCCGCGGCGGCAGCTTCACCGGCCTCTTCAACTCCGGCTGCAAGGGCGTCTTGTTCCGTGTCTGCCGCGTCTGCCGCCTCTGCGTTCTCGCCGGCAGCTTCGGCAGTCTCGCCTTCGGCGGCCTGTGCGCCCTCCTCGCCGGCGGCTTCTTCAACTCCGGCTGCGGAAGGCAGAGCAACTTTCTCTATGCTTGAAACTGAAGTTTCAAACTTCAACACCATGCTGGAAGAGGGTTCAATATTGCCAAAAGCTATTTGTGTTTCGCTCATTGGAGCGGCTTTTAGCGAATCGCCGCGGGTTGCCGTAACAACGGTTTCCGGCGCCTGGCCGTTAACGGCAGCCGGAGCGGCCTTAATATTTATTGTTACAGGTTCGGCGGTTTTTTGCTCAACCATACCCGTAGAAAGGGCCAGCTTTAGCGCGTCTTTTTCAAAAACAAGTTTATTATCTTTGCCTGTTATTTCAGAACCTATAATTAAAGAGTAGGTTCCCTGTTTTATTGACAACGTTGAAGCGCTGAGTTTGCCGTTTGAACGGCGTTTAATCGCGTCTGTAAATTCGCGGAGGCCGCCGCCCTGAAATTTAAAACTTACTTCGGTTTCGCCTATTTTAAAACTGTAATTCCCCGCCGCTACTTTGTATTCTTTATCAAGCGGGTTTGACATGAATCTGTCCGGTTTGGCAATTTGCCGGATTGTAAAATCATGTTCCTGCGCGCGGGCTTCGCGGCTTGCCGTAACATCAAGCACTGTAGTATCGGATGATTCGGCGCTGCGGTCGTTAAACGGATTTTGATACGAAAAAAGCTGATTCGCTCCATCGCGTAAATCGCTTATGCGCCTTCCAAGCGTTTGCCATGTAGTTTTTTGCCCCTGCATGGTTTCTACGGATTTTTCCACGCGATTACGCGGAATACGCTCAATTTGCATAAGCGCTTCTATGGTTTTATCTGTGTCGAAACGGCTTTTTACGCCTGGTATAGAAATGTCCGGCATATTTAAACTTTCTCGTCAAGCAAAATGGCAACTGCATCGTCCATGGCGTGCCTTAAACGCTGGAGTTCCTCCGGCGGCAGCACTTTTAGCACCTTATCCGTTGCGCCGTCTATTACTTTTACTGTAATTTCGCCTGATTTGTGGTCTACCTCATATTGTAATTTTTTATTGAAAGAACCTGTTATTTTTCTTAACCGGGCGGCAGCAGCCTCGCGTTCTGCGGCATTGCCGCTATTCGCCGGCAATGCGCGAGAAAGAGCCTCGACACGGGAGCGCTGCTTATCCTGCTGCAGACGTCTCATCTCTAATTGTTCCCCTCCACCAGCCTTGCTAATTTGTAAATTCATATTATCCTCATATTCTTTCAATCATCTTTAAACATAAAAAACAAAAGGGAAGCGCGCGAACTTCCCTTTTGATTGGTTCCCCGGTTAAGGGGAACGGCGGTAAAAGACAACATCCAGAAGTCTCTTTTCGCCGTTTGCGCCACTAGCCAAGAAGCTGAAGCGCCGACTGGTTTCTGACATTGGCCTGAGCCAGCATCGCTACGCCCGCTTGTGTTAAAATAGAATCGCGGGTGTATTCAACCATTTCGGAAGCCATGTTAGAGTCACGAATCCGTGATTCGGCAGCTTGCAGATTTTCTGCGGCAACCGCTACACCATTGGCGGCCATTTCAAAACGGTTCTGGAACGCGCCAAGATCTGCGCGCTGTTTGGAAACCATCTTTAATGCCTCGTCAACTCTTCCAATGCCCTTGTTTGCCCCTTCGGGAGTACCGATGTTAAATTCACCCTGGTCTCCGTCATCGACAAGCTTAAGCGCCTGTGCCGTCATTGCCCCAATATACATCCTTTCGTTCTGATCCATATTGGCGCCGACATGAAGCTGCATTGTTCTTGCGCCGCCGTCCATTGCAAACGCGCCTGTAAGCATATTCATGCCGTTAAACTGCGCGTGGCTGGCAATGCGGTTTACTTCGTCAACAAGCTGTGAAACTTCAACCTGAATCATCTGCCGGTCGTCATCAGTGTAGATGCCGTTGGCTGCCTGAACCGAAAGTTCACGAAGCCTGCCCAGAATATCCTGGGTTTCCTGGAGATAACCTTCTGTAGCCTGAATAAACGAAATACCATTCTGAATATTCCTGCCCGCCTGGTTAAGTCCGCGAATCTGGCTGCGCATCTTTTCGGATACTGCAAGTCCCGAAGCGTCATCTCCGGCGCGGTTAATCCGCATACCGGACGAAAGTTTTTCCATGGCCTTTGTCGTATCAGCCTGAGTTACACCCAGCGAACGATTGGCAAACATGGCGCTCAAATTGTGGTTAATTACCATTATAACCCTCCATGATTGGTATTCCCTCTGCTTTCCATGCAAAGGGCGCCCCGCACCAAGTACTACCGGTGAATCTTCGCGCAATTCACCTGCTTAACTTTGAACGGAACGCTTTTTACAACTCAAAATGAGTTGTAAAAAGCCCTCCGTGTGCAGACCGGATGTTACACATCCGGGTCATAGAGAGTGTTTGTCAAATAACACGGAGCGCCCCGGCCAAAAATTCGACCGGAGCGCCCCTCCCTTCAGTCAACCTATAGTATATTCTACTACTGCAAAAGTTGCAAGACCGAGCTTGATCTCTGGTTGGCCTGCGCAAGCATTGCCGTTCCAGCCTGCGTGAGAATTTGGTCACGCGTGTAATTAACCATGGTACCTGCCATGTCGGTATCACGAATTCGTGATTCCGCCGCTTGCAAGTTTTCGGCACCAATGTCAAGGCCGCGAATCGCGTGTTCAAGGCGGTTTTGATAAGCGCCAAGGTCGGCTCTCTGTTTATTGATAATCTTTATCGAATTATCCAGAATGCCTATTGTACGGTTCGCGCTGTCCATTGTTTCCAGCGTGATGATTGTGTCGTCACCAACATCACGCAGCCCAAGCGCCTTGGATGTCATTGTGCCGATGAAAGCCTGTTCGCGCTGGTCAATGTTTGCGCCAATATGGAACCACATTGAACCGGTAACGGTGTTATCGCCTGTCGACCGGGCAAACCGGCCTGTAAGCATATTCATTCCGTTAAACTGCGCATGGCTGGCAATACGGTCAACTTCGTCGACAAGCTGCGAAACTTCGACCTGAATCTGCATCCTGTCTTCTTCGGTGTAGATACCGTTGGCTGCCTGAACCGAAAGTTCTCTTATGCGCTGAATTATGTCTTCGCTTTCCTGCAAATAACCTTCCGCCGTTTGAATGAACGAAATGTCGTCTGCGGCGTTAGCGGACGCGCGGTTTAAGCCGCGAATCTGGCTGCGCATTTTTTCTGATACAGCAAGACCAGAAGCGTCGTCACCAGCACGGTTAATCCGTAAACCGGACGAAAGTTTTTCGGAATTCTTGTCATAACTCACCTGCGTAACGCCAAGTGAACGGTCAGCGAACATTGCGCTGAGGTTGTGATTGATAATCATACCTTCCTCCATGAATGTATGTGTTGTATTTTAGGAGCATCCTTGCTCCATTTTTTTTCTGCCGGTACAGAACTTTCGGCCGCTAGCTCTTTCCCAACAACTACAATATCGGCACAAAAAATACGAACTTTAATATTATTGCCGGAGTTTTAACCAATTAATTTTGCTTTAGCTACTGCGTTAAGATTAAAGCGCTTAACTCCGCTTTCTGTTTCAATTTCAATTCCAGATTCGGCTGCGCTTATCAAACGTCCCTGCTTCCAATCGCTGTACTCCGGAATATAAAGCTTAACCATGCAGCCTGTATAATGTCCAAGTTCAACACAATCCCGCACGAGCCTTTCTATGCCGGGGCTTGAAACTTCCAGGGTAATTTCCGCATCTCCAAAGCGTTTTTGAAGATTTGGCATAATTGCGCGGTGAAAGCGTGTGCAATCGTCAATGCAAACTCCATTACGGCTAAAAACCACAATGCGAATCCGCACGCCGCCGCGGCAGCCGGCAAGCGACACTTCGATAAGTTCAAGTCCCAAACCGGCAGCCAGCGGCCTTAACTCGCAGGCTATTTTATCCGCGCCATTTTTACTTTCTTTTTGCCATTCCACAGAGGCTGTTCCTCATTTATAACGTGTAAATTCCCAGGAGCCGCTAATCGAAACAGCAATAACAAAACTAAAAGGCCTGTTGTATTTATCATCGTTGCTTTTGTAGTAACTATAAGGCTCTTCCGACCTGGAGCCCACAACAAGCGGTGTGGCAAAATATATTCTAAGATGACGCGCCGGTTCAACGGTAATTCCAGGAATTATCTGCCCGGAATTATCAAATACTGAATATCTGAATTGAAGGCCAAAGCGCAGATTAAAAAATATGCCCGTTCTAAAATCAATATTCAGCGCGATATTGGGGCCTGGAATGAATAATTGAACAATTTGTTTTTCATCTTCAAGCGGATTTTCAGGAACAAGTGTTTTTACATTTTTTTCGCCGTTCCAGAAAAATTCGGCGTTTATTCTGAGTTTCTTTTTAAAAAAGTCATTATAAAAACCAAAACTTGCCGAAAAAGTTGTTTCGTTATTTTCTTCTATTTTTGTGGTAGCCATCGCTTCCGCGTAAATTTCGGTTCTGGAAAACAGCGTTGTTTTAACCGAAATAAAATAACGGAGAGGCATAAGTTTAAAATACACCGTACCTATATCAATATCTGCCCATCTTTGAGCAAAGTTAAGTTTTAGGCCAAACGCAAACTGTTCCAATTCCGGACTTGAAGTATTAACAAAACCGGTACGTGTAAAACCTAAAAATTCTATATCGCAGATATTAGTTCCAAACATGGCAATTGGAGCAACTGCCTTTGCTATATAAAGCTCTCCCGGATTCTCGTATATATCCGGTATTAAAGAGATAAGGTCTGTATAACGGTAATTGGCGTAGTTAAAACCCCAGTGGTAGTCGTATTTTCCAATTTTAAAAAACACATGGTCAAGAAAAATATAATCCGCATAAAATTCCGCAAAGTCCAACTTCATATCAGGAATAAAAAACTTTACAGACTGCCAAACCCTTAACTCAGGCGAAATTCTAATATCAAACGATATTTTTCCGCGCATTTCGGCGCCCAATGGCTGATTGCCGCGAAACGCTTCATCACCCTTAAATTCACCATCCCATGGCGAATAGCTCCAGCCGGGGTAGTATGCGCCAAGAATTGAATAATCGGCATAAATCCCAAATCCGGGCTGGCGAAGAAGGCTGTCTATAAATTCATTTAAAACCGGTTTGGACGAAGCGTTCTGGCCGTCAAGCACGGTATCTTCCTGCTCCAAAAACGGGTCTGCGCCAAAAAGCGGAACAGCAAGCAGACAGAAAAAAAACAGCTCAAATAAAATGCAGCACCGCAAAAAACAAGCGGACTTCACGTGTGCCGCCGGCTTATACTTGAAAGATATGCTTTTGTAAATATAGTATCGCGTAATTTGTCAAAACGCGGTTCGCGGACAGAAATTATTGTTTGCTCACTAACAAACTTGCCTGCGACAGTCTGCCCCCGCAGTTTATCTGTTATACGAATCGCTTTTGGCACAAAACGCGGCCCTATTCGGTAATAAGCGGGGATTTCAGTTGTTCTAAGATGCTGGCCGGAAAGGCTGTAGTCTTCCGTTTTGCGGACAAGCCCGTCTGCGCTAACCCAAATTTTTACTTTGGGATAGCTTACAGATTTTGCGGAAGCTTTGGCGCGCAGTTCAAGCACACGGCATTTATTTGGTCCGTAAACTTCGTTAGAACCGGAGGATATCGTATAATCCAGCGAAAAAGTAGAGCGTGTAAAGTCTGAGTTGCTTGCGTTGGAATTCTGAAAGCGCTCGCGGCTGGAAGTAGAGTTAAAACTTTTACTTTCCGGGTCGTAGAACCACAGGGTATTGCCTTCTTTTAAGTAGCCCTGCCCTTTTGAAATAGACGGCTCCAGAATAATTATAACGTACTGTTCTTTTGCGTCCCTTCGGTAAACGCCGGCAACTGTGCTGGTTTCGCTTTGCCCTGGCCGTGTCTGCACTATTTCGTAGACCGCGGAAAAATCAGAATCGGTATAGCTGGCAAGAGAATCAACTTTAACAAGCAGTTCTTCATCCGGGCTTGCCGCCACCAAAACTGCGGCAATTAAAAACAAACATGGCTTAAAAAAACGCTTCATACCTAATTAACCCTTTACACCGCCTGAAAGCATATCCCGCAACGGAGAACAGATTTTTTCACGCACAGGGAAGCTTACCGCTATAAAAAGTACCAGATATACTGCCACAATACTAACCATAATTGCAAGCGGGTCAAATACGGCGCCAAGCTTTCCGCCGGAAAGCAAAATCTCAAAACCAGGCAGTTTGTAAAACGGAATAAACGTAAAGGCCGCGGTTATTATACGCGCAAAAATAAAGCCTGCTAAAATAGAAACGCTGCCCAAAAATAAAGCTTCCATGCCAAGCAAAAACGCCATTCCTGCGCTGGAAAATCCAATGGACATCATGGTGCCAAGCTCTCTTTCACGCTCGTGCAGAATAAGCCTGTATGTAACTCCGGCGCTGACTAAAATAATAACAAACATTACAGCGTAAAGAAAATAAGCCAAAAGATTAACAGCTTCTATAAGCTGGTACAGTTCCGAAAGATAAACCGGCATTGTAAGCAAAAAAACTTTTATGCCCTCCCATTCTTTTTGACGTTCCGCGCGGAACTCTGCGCTGGTAAAAACAAGCGGAGCGCTCTGGATTTTTTCCTGTAATATGCTGTGCAAAGCGATTAAATCTTTTTTTATGCCGGAACGTTTTTTTAAAAATATGCCTATGCTGGAACAGTCTTCTTCATCAAAACCCAAAAGAGAATTTAGCGCAGCTTTTGAAATATAGGCTTTATATAAGCCAAAAAGAGAACTGTCGTTTATAAGCGCTTCAACATTAAAGGTTTGAGTGTTTTTTTGTCCAAACCGGTTTTCCATTTCTATAAGCACGCTATCTCCCTGTTTAACACGGAGCTGCTGCGCCGCCAAAACAGAAATAATAATGCTATCTTCGTTAAATGCGGCGGCAGGCGGAACGGCATAGCGTAATTTTTCAAAATACGGCGCTTCGTTTTTCCAGTCTACGCCATGTAAATAACGCAGAAAAAGCGACTCGCCTGCAAAAAAAATATTGGCGTCGTCGTTAAAAAGGGTACGCTCCGCGATACGCTCAACATCAACTTTGGATTCGCGCAGGGTTTGGTAAACCGCGTTTCGCGTCTCCGGATTAATCCTTCGGTAATACAAAGAGCGCGACTCGCTGCCGTCAAGCCCCAAAAACACAATATCGCCCGCATAGTGCGACTGCGCGTTAAGATACAGGTTTTCGGAAACGCCTTTTGTTACTGAACCAATCGTTATAATAACGGCGAAGCCAAACGCAAGCGCCAAAAACAAAAACCTGTAACGCTTTCTGTAACGCAGAAGATATTTTAACGAAATTAAACTGATATAACGCGCGCGCATACTTCCTCCGCTATCCTTCACGAACAGCCACTACAGGCTGAATCCTTACTGCCATTTCAACAGGAATAACAAGCGAAAGCATAACAAGAATCATTGCAAAAACAAAAGCGCCAAGCGCGTATTCAATAAAAAAATCTATATGAAGCACGCTTACGCCAAGTAAATTAACAATTAGTTTATTTGGTATTCGCAATCCAAGGCTGTTGATAAACGACATCGCCGCCGCGCCGCCGACTATCCCCGCCGCCGCGCCGGCCGCGCCTAAAATTCCGTTTTCGCTTATAAGCAGAATTCTTATATAAGCGTCGCCGGCTCCAATTGCCCGCAGCGTTCCAATTTCGCGCGTGCGTTTAAACAAGGCAATTAACAGTATGTTTACCGCGGCAATTCCCGCGGCAATGCACACCAAAATTATTCCCGCGTTATAAAACGCCTGAAGCGCCAAAACCAAAATTGCGGAAATTCCGGCGGCGGTACGCCAGCCTGTGGCAATCGCTCCTGTTTCTTCGAGTTTTTTGTTCAAGTCTGCTATTATTTTATTTGTATTTGCGCCATGTTTTAATTTAATTAAAATAAAATTCCAGTCGCCGCCGGAAACTTCTCCGTTATTTTGAACAGCAAGGCTTTCGTCTTCGTCTTTAATATACGATTCAATTATATCATCCAGCGAAGAAGCGCCTTTCTGTAATTCCGGCGCGGCATATCCGCCGGATTCATCATATAAACTATCAAAATCATCAACAATTTTTTTTGTTTCTTCAGAAACTTTAACGCTGGAAGTTGCCGTGCGTATGGAGAGCAGCGCGCGCGCCGTTTGAACATCGCTTATAATATTTGAATTAATCGCGCTGCTTTCGGTTTTATACCGGAAAACGCCTACAAGCGGCACGGAACGAATCTTAAAACCGGCTGCGCCTGTTGCGGTAAGCGTGGCGTTTTCTCCCAAAACGAGGCTTTCTTCCGTCTCCGCTTCAATATCCGCGGCAAGTTCGCTGTGAATCATAACTCCCTGTTCGCCTGCTTTTAGCAGCCTGCCGCGTTCTATAATGATTCCAGTGAATGTTTCAAAATAATTTGCCGCGTCTACTCCGGTTAAAAAAACAGAGTTTCCTTCGCCGTGCAGCTTCATGTGAGCGCCGGTGGAAACCTGGCTTGTCCAGCGTTCTACGCCGGGTTCGGCTTTTACAAGCTCAACTATTTCGTTATATGCCGGAAGCGGTTCAATAAGAAAAAAGTCTTCCAGATGCGGCGCGTTTGCGCCAAAGAGGCTCATTGTAACCGGGCCTTTTTTTTGAATAACAATATCGCCGGTTAAACTTTCTGTATACGCGGCGCGCATACCGCGTCCGGACTGCGATATAACCGTATTTCCGGCAAAAAACAAAAATGTAATAACCGCTACAAGCAGAATTATTATCAAACTGTTTTTTTTATTGCGAAGAATATTTCGCAGTGCAAGTAACAATATCATAATTAAAAACCCTAAGCGCCGCTGCGCCGTTCTGATTCAATTTTACCATCGCGTAAAAAAATTATATGATTCGAAAGTTCCCATATTGAAGAATCGTGCGTAGAAAAAATAAATGTTGTTTTAAGGGCGCTGTTTATCTGCTTCATAACAGAAAGCACCTTCTCGCCGTTATGCGAATCCAGGTTTGCAGTAGGCTCATCCGCAATGACGATTTTTGGACGGGATACAAGAGAGCGGGCAATGGCGGCGCGCTGCTGCTGTCCGCCGGAAAGTTCGGACGGCAAATGGAAGCGGCGGTCGGCAAGCCCTACATTTTCCAGGAGCGTTTCCACACGCTCTCTGCGTTCATTTTTTGGAATCTTTTTTTTGCCAAGCAAAAGCGGAAGCTCGATGTTTTCAAAAACGTTCAACACCGGCAAAAGATTAAAAGACTGAAATATAAATCCAAGCGTTTCGCGCCTGAAAAGCGTTTGTTCATAACGGTTAAAACTGGAAGCGTCCCTTCCTTCTATATAAATACTGCCGGAACTTGGCGTATCGATAAGTCCTATTATATTCATAAGCGTCGTTTTACCCGAACCGGAAGGGCCGGCAACCGCTATAAAATCTCCCTGATTAAGTTTTAAATCTATGCCGCAAAGCGCTTCTACCGCAAGCTTTCCCTGTTTGTAGTTTTTGCGCAGATTTTTTAGTTCAACAATCGCGTTATCCATTTAGACCTCTAATCTATTTTAACTGTTTAAGACTGCCTAAAATTATATCTGCCGTCTTTTTAAAAGTATAACGTGATTTTAATTCTTCTCCAAGTTCTGTGCTGCTGCCGGCAAGCGGCAAAAGGGCGCGCATTTTGCGCTTTAAATCTTCGGCGTCTCCAGTCTTAAAAAAAGTTACCGGAAAATCTCCGTATATTTCACGAAAAACAGGAATATCTGAAATAAGCGCATTGGTTCCCAAATAAAGCGCTTCAAGAGGGGGCAGGCCAAATCCTTCGTATAGCGAAGGCTGAACAAGCAGAGAGGCTTCCGCGATAATTCCGCAAAGCGCTTCGTCCGGAATTGAACCTGTCCATACAACAGCGCCGTTATTTTCTGTTTGTTTTAAAATTTCTGAATCTTTGCTGCGAAAATTTTCTTTGCTTCCCGCTATATAAAGCCGGTACATAAATCCTTCCTGCAAAAGCGAATTAAACGCGCTTATTAAAACAGAAAGCCCCTTGTGTTTTTTTACATTGCCAACATAAACAATGCTTGCCGTTTTTTTGCGCTTTTCTTTATATTCGAGTACAGCGCGTCTTATACCTGTGTATGTTACTATTATATTTTTTGTTTTAAGGTGCGCGGCAATACGAAGCTTTGAAAAATTTGATACAGTAAAAATTACAGTTGATTTTTTTGCGGCGCGTTTATAAAAAAAAGCCCGCGCAGCAAGGCCGGCGCGCGAAACAAGATTTTTCATATCCAAAAAAATTATATCGTGTATTGTAAGCGCAGCAGGAATTTTTATTCCCTGCGGAATATTAAAATAAGGTGAAAAATAAAAATCGCAGCTGTTAATTGTTTTAAGAATTGAACGCGGAAAACAAATAAGTTCTTTTTTGTCGAAAGGTTTTATGGAACATTCGAGCAGCTCTGTTGAACCGGTTAAATACGGGGCAAGCGCGTCTTTTTTTCCAATAAGAACGAATTCATTGCCGGAAGCGGCAAAATACTGCAGGCACCCTTCCAGGTATACTCCTATACCGCTGGAAAAAATGTGCCTGCAATCAACCGCTATTTTCATTCTACTGCAATAGCTGTAGTACCGTTTGTGCCCTTTGATTTGCCTGCGCAAGCATCGCGGTTCCAGACTGCGACAGAATTTGATGCGTTGTGTATCTAACCATCTCGTTTGCCATGTCTGTATCACGGATTCGGGATTCCGCCGCCTGCAGGTTTTCCGCGCCAACATCAAGCCCGCGCACTGCGTGTTCAAGCCTGTTTTGATAAGCGCCCAAATCGGCGCGTTGTTTGCTTACAATTTTTAACGCTTCGTCCAGTGTTCCAATTGCGCGGTTTGCGTCCGCCGCTGTTTCCAGCGTAAGAATTGTATCATCGCCAACATCGCGCAGGCCCAGTGATTTTGTGGTCATTGTGCCAATATATGCCCTTTCGCGCTGGTCGATATTCGCGCCGATATGAAACCACATTGAAGCGGTAACATTATTCTGGCCTGTTTCACGCGCAAAACGTCCTGTTAGCAGCGTCATACCGTTAAACTGGCCATGTGATGCAATGCGGTCAACTTCGTCTACAAGCTGAGAAACTTCAACCTGAATTTGCATACGGTCTTCTTCTGTGTAAATACCGTTGGCTGATTGAACGGCAAGCTCGCGGATTCGCTGCATAATGTCCTGCATTTCCTGCAGATAGCCTTCCGTGGTTTGTATAAACGAAATATCGTTTAATGCATTTTCAGAAGCTTTATTCAAACCGCGTATCTGGCTTCGCATTTTTTCTGATACAGCAAGTCCGGAAGCATCATCACCTGCTCTGTTTATCCGCATTCCGCTGGATAATCGTTCCGAATTTTTGTCGAGTTCGACCTGCGTAACTTTGAGCGACCTGTCCGCAAACATAGCGCTCAGGTTATGGTTAATAATCATATATCCTCCCAATTTTAGGAACTTTTCACGACTGCCACAGCCGCGTTAGGCCATCCCTTGCCTTATATTTTGAATATCGGAAACCGCATAACAAGCTTTAGCATTTTTTCCGCGGAAGCTTATTAACGCCGCAATCAATTTAAGCCCCGCAGCCACAAAAACCTGTTAAATCAGGCATTTGTGTATAAAACAAGCTGAATTTTATCTTTCTGTACTTTGCCCGAAATGTCAAGCGGCAAACTAACGGCGGCAGGCCGACGGTGGAAGCCGCGCGAAGCGGGCGCGGCAAACTGCCGGCAGGGCCGCCTCACCCCGCGTGGGCGCGGCAAACTGCCGGCGGCAGGCCGACAGTGGAAGCCGCGCGAAGCGAGCGCCGGCAAAGCATACCGCCGCGCCCGTCTCACCCCGCGCGGGCGCGGGGTGAGACTACAATGCCGCCGATAAAGCGCCGCGCCGCCCTGCCCGCTTCGCGCGCTTAGGCTTTGCTTTTGGAAATGAGGGCGGAAGCGGTTTTCTCCTCGAACTTTTTAAAACTTATCGAAACAGCCTCTGAAATATCGCTTATTATCTGTTTTTGGAAACCTGTAAGCGTTCCGAATTCCGGCGGCGGATAGGTTTTGGTCGAAAAAAGCGCGGGCGCTTCAATTTCGAGCGCGGCGGCTATCCGTTCCAGCATTTCCGGCGTTGGAAATTTCTTTTCGGTTTCTATCATGCCTATATAGTGGGTTGATGTGTTTACCCGTTCAGCCAGCTGCGACTGGGTAATTCCTAAAATTTGCCTTTGGGCTTTCATATTAAAGGCTAATACTGCTCTAAGACTTATCATGAATTCAAATTTGCTTATTTATTACTCTAAATTTTCGCGGGGGCTTTACAAACTTCCGCAAGATACATAAAATAAACTGCCTTTACGTAAGTATATCTTAAAGTGGAGGAGATAAAGCCAGGCACGGCGGTTTTTTGTGGAGCTTCCTGCTGTCCTGGCGTTTTTTTGCCAAACGCCGAAATTTCGGTTTTGGGGGTTACCGTAGGTAAACTCTTATATTTTTATTGCGGAAGTTGAAGAAAACATGGGTTTAGCGCTATATATTCTTGGCATATACAGTTAATGAACCATTCGATGCTTCCAATTACAAGGAGACTTCTTAATGAAGAAAAAAGTTTTTTTAGGTTTAGCTATTCTAATGCTTGCTGCCGGTGGAGTGTTCGCACAGGAGAAAGCAAAGAACACAATTGCGGGCGGTCTTGATTTGGGACTTTTCTCAGGGGTATCAATTGACTATGAAAGAATGTTAAATGACAAATTTGCACTGGGAATTGAAGCCGGCTACGACCTGGCGTTTTTTATAATTCCAGATATATTTGCTGATGTCCAGGTAAAATGGTATCCCTGGGCAGGAAAATTTTACGCCGATTTGGGCGCCGGTTATGCCCAGATATTTTATGTTGTTCCTGCAATCATGATTACCGCAGGCGCAGGCTGGAAAATTGACATAGGCAAACCCAATGGATTTATTCTGGATCTTGGAGCAGCGATTGATTACAATATTATGTTAGGATCTCTTAGTAAGAATTTAGTAGTAAGTGGTCCAGGGATTAATGCTCGCGCAAAGGTACAAATCGGGTATTCCTGGTAACTAATTCAGTGTCAGGCTAACAAGCCAAGTGTTAGTCTGACGTTATTCCTTCAAAAAACCGTATTCATACACTTTCGGCGCTATCTTTGCCGCCAGCGCCTTTTGCGCTTCCCGTAATTTGCCGATGAGCGCGTTGTATGTTTCGTCAGTGGACTTTGTATTCATTGTCCCGCTTTCCTTTCGACCCTGAAAAAATTCACGGATGTCGTAAAACGAGGCGTTGACGGACGCTGTGTTGTTGTTTTTTATTTTTGAGTGATAGTAACGCCAGAGTTCCAGACCCGCGTCTAACACAGTCAGAGATTCAACTGACCCATGCTCCCTAATCCCTAATCCATTTAGAAAATCGCTCATAAAATTGCTTGCAAACTTTTCTTCCGCGCCCACTTCGGTTTCGGTAAATGGAATCCAGTGATTGGCGCCGTGTTGAGAAGATATATTATTGCTGAACAAAGTGTATACCAAACAATTATTTTTGAATTCAACATCGCGTTCCCAACCGTCATTTGGATAAAGAAATTGGTCGCGGTCGTTGAGCCATGTGGCAGGGATTACATGACGGACGGCATAATAAATACATGAAACAATAAGATTTTTTTTTGTAATGATATTTGTATGATTAAAATTATTTTCGCTTGAAATTCGTATATAATTTTGATTCTGAAAATCATTGCCTCTTGTATTCATTATACCTATCTCTTGCCCATTGTTATCGTAAAAATGGGTATACCATTCATTGATATATTTTTGTTTGTTGTAAAATCCTTTCTTTTTAGCGGCGCGTTTTTCGGCAGCGTTAAATACATCCAGTTTGACAGATTTAGGAAATTTGAAATCATATCCATTGTAGGATAATTGCCAAATCAAAAAGCCTATGGGAAATTTGCCATTAACATTATCAAAAGTGAATGAAGGGCATATAAACCCTTTTTTGAATTGCGCCGAAAAATTGGCGCGGAACCTTGCAAAGTTAGATGAATTAACATATTTTACCGTTGAAAACACTGCCAAGTACGCTCCTTTCAATTTGTCCGCGATACGCATCATAAAGAGCGAAAAGAGTTCATTTGCCGCCGTACCGAGCGCTTTTTTGTATTCATTGTGAGCGCCGTGTACTGTGGACACTTCCGCTTTATTGTGCCAGGTTCCCGTAACTGTTTTCGCCGTCGCCGCCTCCGCGTAAGGCGGATTGATATACACAATCAGTTTTTTGCGTTTTTCCGGGTCATTTATTATTTCCAGTAATTTCTCCGGCAGTTTTTCAAAACTGTCATTCAAAAAATCAAATCGGAATATATGATTATGCAAAAGGTTTAAGCCTTCATCAATTAAAGCGTGTATCGTATCAACATCAGGCTGGTCTATAGTCGATGCCCATACATTGTATTTATTTGTAAGCCCCGCAAGTAAGTTGCCGGTTCCGGCGGCGCAGTCCCAGATGTAATAGTTTTCCTGCCAATCCACGCCGAAAACTTTTTCTAAATATTCCTGCGACTTTTCTACCCAAATTGCCGGTGTAAAAAAACTGCCCTTCCGAGCCTTCTTGTCAGTGATAACAATGTCAATATTGTCAATATTCGGCTCATAACCGAATTGGGAAAAATAGTCGTCACGAACAAGGCTTTTTAGCGTTTCTTCTTTTTGTATTCCACTGTAATTTGGCACGTTTCATCCCATAAATGGTATATTATTATGCTATCAAACTCCGGTTGATGTTTCAACAGCAATTCTAACGCAAAAACACGCCCAAAACACTAAAAAACTGCTAAATGCTCTTGCCCTGTTAGACATGAACATAAAGCTTGACATTTTTTTGTTAGGATGTTATAACTTAATTGTAAGTAAAAACTAACTTTTTTAGGAGGGCATTATGCCTTTATCGTTGTCAAAACATGGCGAGCTTAGCAGGGTTCAAAAGATAGGCGGGCCAGAAGCGGTGCGGAAGCGGCTTGAAAGCATGGGACTTACCGCAGGCGTGAACGTTACGGTGGTTTCTGAAATTAACGGAAGCCTTATTGTAAACGTGCGTGAGTCGAGAGTGGCGCTAAGCCGCGAACTGGCGTCTAAAATATTTGTTGATGCTGCGTAGTTTGAATTCGGTTTTTAGCGCCCCGGGAAAGGGGCTGCTACAGCCATTTAAACGGCTGTAACGAGAGGACATATTCCTCTCATAAAAATAAAACATAAAGTTTTAAGGAGAATTTTTATGCAAACATTGAGAATGACGGAGCCAGGACAAAATGTTAGAGTTGTCAAACTCCATGGAGCGGGGGCCTTGCGGCGTCGTATTATGGACATGGGTATTACCAAAGAGACGGAAATCTTTGTACGAAAGATAGCTCCGCTTGGCGACCCTGTCGAAGTTACCGTACGCGGATACGAGCTTTCGCTGCGTAAAGAGGATATTGACATTATCGAAGTAGAAAACTGCGCTGGAAACTCAAATGGAGGTAAAAAATGAACAAGACTATTGCTCTTGCCGGAAACCCCAATGCCGGTAAAACAACGCTTTTTAACGCGCTTACCGGCGCAAATCAGTTTGTTGGCAACTGGCCGGGTGTTACCGTTGAAAAAAAAGAAGGACGGCTTAAAGGACATAAAGATGTAGCGATTATGGATTTGCCGGGTATATATTCGCTTTCGCCATACTCGCTGGAAGAAGTAATTTCGCGTAACTATCTTTTGGATGAAAAACCGGCGGCGATAATAAACGTTATTGACGGCTCAAATCCGGAGCGCAACCTGTTCCTTACCACACAGCTTCTGGAATTGGGAATTCCGGTTATAGCCGCGCTAAACATGATGGACGAAGTGCGCCGCGCAGGAGATAACATCGATATTGCAAAATTAAGCGCCGCATTAGGCTGTCCGGTAATTCCAATCTCAGCTTTAAAAGGAGAAGGGCTTAACGAATTAGCGGAAGCGGCGCTGGAAGCGTCAAAGCCGGCAAAAGAAGGCATTACAATAAAAAAAGCCGCCTTTGAATTTTCACCCTCTTTGGAAGCGGCAATAGAAGAAGTTTCGCGCGGGCTTTCCAGTGTTGACACGGCACAGCGCCGTTTTTTTGCCATAAAACTGCTTGAACACGACGAAAAAATTGGAACAAGATTTACCGCGTTAAAAAATACCGGCGGCGCGCCTGTAGAAAGCAAGTATCCTGAGGCGCTTATTGCCAAACTTGAAAAGGAAGCCGGACAGGATGTAGAAAGCCTTTTTACAGAAGAACGTTACAATAACATTGCAGAGATTATAAAAAGCTGCTGCAAACGCGCGCGGCGCAGCGCGGAATCAATTTCCGACAAAATTGACCGCGTTGTAACAAACCGTATTCTGGCGCTGCCCGTTTTTGCGCTTGTAATATTCCTTGTGTATTTTATCTCTGTAACTACGGTTGGTACCTGGGTTACAGACTGGACAAACGACGGGCTTTTTGGTGAAGGCTTTCATCTTTTTGGTATTGGAAGCAGCGCTTTTGAAGAAGCCGCCGAAACAGGAGACGCCGACCCCTCTGAATTTGGCATTTGGGTTCCAGGCATTCCGGTTATAGTTGGGCAGCTTCTGGAAGCGGCGGATACGCAGCCCTGGCTTTACGGCCTTGTTGTAGATGGCATAATTGCCGGTGTGGGCGCGGTTATAGGCTTTGTGCCGCAGATGTTTGTCCTTTTTATGCTGCTTGCCATACTTGAAGCTTCAGGATATATGGCCAGAATCGCGTTTATTTTGGACAGAATATTCCGGCGCTTTGGGCTTTCCGGCAAGAGTTTTATTCCAATGCTCGTTGGAACAGGCTGCGGTGTGCCCGGCGTTATGGCCTCGCGCACCATTGAAAGTGAAACAGATAGGCGGCTTACCGTTATGGTAACTACGTTTATGCCATGCGGCGCTAAATTGCCTGTTATAGCGATGATTTCCGGCGCTATTTTAATGGGCGCATGGTGGGTTGCCCCCAGCACATACTTTATAGGTATTGCAAGCGTTATTATATCAGGAATTATCTTAAAAAAGACGGCGCCTTTTAAAGGTGATGTATCGCCATTTGTAATGGAATTGCCGCCATATCGTCTTCCAGGCGTTGTAAACGTACTTCGCGCCATGTGGGAACGCGGTTCTTCATTCATAAAAAAAGCAGGCTCCATAATATTGCTTTCCGCTGTTATCATTTGGTTTTTATCCAGTTTCGGCTTTACCGAAGATGGATTTGGCCTTGTAGAAGATATGAACGATGGCCTTTTGGCAGGAATAGGTTCCGCTATCGCCTTTATCTTTGCGCCGCTCGGTTTTGGAACATGGGACGCAACTGTGGCCACAATTACAGGACTTATTGCAAAAGAAAATGTAGTTGGAACCATGGGCGTTCTCTATGGCTTTGCGGAAGTAAGCGAGGAAGGCGAAGAAATCTGGACTTCGCTTGCCGCGAATTTTACAACGCTTTCCGGTTTTACATTTTTGCTTTTTAACCTCTACTGCCCGCCTTGCTTTGCCGCAATGGGCGCCATAAAACGAGAAATGAATAACGCAAAATGGACTTTATTCGCGATTGGCTACCAGCTGGTATGGGGTTATGTACTTGCGCTTATAGTCTACCAAATAGGCCATTTGTTTACAGGCGGCAGTTTTGGAGCAGGAACTGTAGCTGCAATTATCGTTCTTGCATTAATTGTCTGGCTGCTTCTACGCAAAGCAGACACCAGGCAGCCGCTTACAAGAAGTGCGGTTGCAGCAGGATAGCCCTCCGGCAGCCTGAAAAGCGCAAAGCGCTTTTCAGGCGTACGCCCCACTCTTCGCAAAGCGCAGAGTGGAGCGAGTTGGCGACAATGCGCCGCAAAGCGGCGGCGGCATTGTGCGGCCGCGGCATCCGGCGGGGCGACCAGTCATAACCTGCGCCGCGAAGCGGCGGCG
>JAIRPU010000095.1 GCA_031256815.1 Spirochaetaceae bacterium | reverse complement strand
CCAACAATTTCAAATTGTTCAGGATTATATTTATCAAGAAAAGTTACGGGAACGCCCATAACGCCGTCATAATCCACTGGTATTTCACCCACTTTACTTACTTCAATAGCATCGTAATTATCATACTTTGGATATTCCGCTGGATTGTATTTTTTATAGAGAATTAAATTTTCATGCCGTTTTTTAACGTCAAGGTTGGTAAACCACCCGGTATTTCCCATACTGGTAAGCCGTACGCCGTTTTCTGTTTTAGTTGCAAGATGATCATATTCTTTTTTATCAGGCACAATATATTTTTTTGGACCATTGTTGACGCCAAGCCACAACTGATTTTCCTTTATATATTTAAATATTTCTTTATAGGTAATTGCGTTGATATTTCCAATAATCAAAAATTTTTTCTCATATTCCATAAGCTGCGC
The DNA here is from genome assembly GCA_031256815.1 of Spirochaetaceae bacterium. Taxonomy (GTDB): domain Bacteria; phylum Spirochaetota; class Spirochaetia; order Treponematales; family Breznakiellaceae; genus JAIRPU01. Next base: position 4,994 of record JAIRPU010000095.1, on the reverse strand, counting down.
AACATATTCGCGGAAAAGGCTGAACGGCGGATTCGTAACGACAATATCGCAATTTTTAAGCATTTCTATACATTCCGCCGAGCGAAAATCCCCGTCTCCCTGCAAGCGGGTTAAGGCGTTTTTCTTGTTTCGCAAAAGCAGTTCAACATCAGCAAGGTCTGTCGCGCCGTCCGCGTTTTCATCGGTTACTTCTGTTATCTCAATTCTATGCGGCGATTTGGTTGTTTTGTTTTCCGCGCTCTCATAATCAAACAGCGACAGTTGAGTGTTGGCAATCGGAGAGCCGGTATAGCAGCTGGCTATGAGTTTTTTCAGTTCCAGGTGATTGAAACTCATCGCAAAGTATTTGAAAAATTCGCTTTCATAAGGGTCGTCGCAGTTGCAGAAAATGGTTTTTCCCTTAAAATGACCCTTGTAATGCCGGCATTCATTTGCTATATCAGAGAGTTGGGTGTAAAATTCATCATTTTTCGCCCTGCTTGCGGCGTTTAATGTTTCGTTACCCATATTTTTAAATATAAAACCGCATTGCCCCTTTGTCAATGGCAGGTTTTCTTTTTTTATTATTGACCGCACTAAATTTCAGTGTTATGATAAAATATATTTCAGTTTTATGTGTTTGTAGCCAAGGAGTTTTGTATGGCAGAAAAAGTTAAAATTGTTGTAAACGGCAAAGAGACGGCCGGCGATGCGGACAAAAAACTCATCGACTTTTTGCGCGAAGATTTAAGACTTACCGCCGTAAAAAACGGCTGCGGGGCCGGCGCCTGCGGCGCTTGTACTGTGATTGTTGACGGCAAAGCCTCGCGGAGCTGTGTTCTTACCCTTGCAAAATATGCGGGTAAGTCGATTGTTACGCTTGAAGGATTGAGCCAAAGAGAAAAAGAAGTTTACGCCTTTGCGTTTGCCGAAACCGGCGCTGTTCAATGCGGCTTTTGTATTCCAGGTATGGTAATGAGCGCCAAGGCGCTGCTCGACGTAAACGCGAATCCAGGCGATGAAGAAATCGCAAAAGCTATCCGGACAAATATCTGCCGCTGCACAGGTTATGTTAAAATAAAAGACGCAATAAAACTTGCGGCAAAACTGCTGCGCGAAAATACTCCGGTTCCGGCAAGAAAATGCGCCGGACTTGTTGGAGAAGACTTTCCGCGCGTAGACGCCGCCGCAAAAACAATTGGTACCGGAATCTATGCCGATGATATAAGCTTTGAAGGGATGCTTTTTGCTTCCGCGCTTAGGTCGGCGCACCCGCGCGCGCGTGTATTAAAAATTGACGCAAGCGCGGCTAAGGCTCATCCTGAATGTGTTGCGGTGTTTACCGCCCTGGATGTGCCTGGCAATAACAAAATAGGCCATTTGGAATTCATTTCTGATTATGATGTTATGATTCGGGAAGGCGATGTAACGCGGTTTATTGGGGATGCGGTTGCGCTCGTTGTGTGTAAATCAAAGTCTGCGCTGGAAAGCGTAAAATCACTTGTAAATGTTGAATACGAAGTGTTAAAACCTCTTTTAAGCCCTGCGGAGGCCATGGCGGAAGGCGCTCCTCTCATTCATAAAAAAGAGCGAAATATTCTTTCTCATGAACATCTTGTGCGCGGAGATGCGGATGCGGCGCTTGCCGCTTCAAAGTATGTTGTAACAGAGCATTATTCGGTACCGTTTACCGAACACGCGTTTATGGAACCTGAGTGTGCTGTCGCCGCGCCGGAAGGAGACGGAGTTGTGCTTTATTCCGGCGGGCAAAATATATACGACGAACAGCGCGAATGTGCGCGTATGCTCGGTCTGCCCGAAGAAAAAGTTCATGTAAAATCGCAGCTTGTGGGCGGCGGCTTTGGGGGCAAAGAAGATATGAGCGTTCAACATCACGCTTGTTTGGCGGCGTTTTTGCTTAAAAAACCGGTAAAAATTCTTTTAACACGGCAGGAAAGCATCAATCTGCACCCTAAACGGCACGCAATGGAGATGGATTTTACCACAGGCTGCGATGAACACGGCCGTCTTACCGCAATGAAGGCGGTAATTGTTGCCGACACAGGCGCTTATGCTTCGCTTGGCGGCCCTGTACTCCAGCGCGCCTGCACTCATGCCGCCGGGCCATACAATTATCAAATAATAGATATTGACGGAAAGGCGGTTTACACGAACAATCCTCCCGGCGGCGCGTTTCGCGGATTTGGCGTTTGCCAGAGTAATTTTGCCATAGAGAGCAATCTGAACCTGCTTGCCCAAAAAGCCGGACTTTCGCCGTGGGAATTCAGAATGATAAACGCCATAAGGCCCGGACAGGTATTGCCGAATGGTCAAATTGCCGGAGATGACGTTGAACTTGCCGCCTGTCTTGAAGTGGTAAAACCGGCTTATGACGAGGCGGTAAATGCAGGAAAAAGCGTTGGAATTGCCTGCGCCATAAAAAACGCCGGTATTGGCGTCGGCCTTCCTGACATTGGCCGGTGTATAATATCTGTTGAAAAAGGTATTGCGCATATTAGAACAGCGGCGGCGTGTATAGGGCAGGGTATGGCAACTGTTACTACACAAATTACCTGCCAGACAGCGGGACTGCCGCCGGAGCGTGTGTACGCCGAACCGCCCGACACACACCGTACTCCGGATTCGGGTACTACAACTGCGTCAAGGCAAACGGTGTTTACCGGCGAAGCAACGCGGCAGGCCGCATTGAAGTTAAAAGAGGCGCTTGATGCGGCCGGCGGTAAAATCGAAACTCTTGAAGGCAAAGAGTTTTACGGCGAATACTCAGGCGTAACTGACCCTATGGGTTCTCCAAAAGAGAATCCGGTAAGTCATATAGCATACGGTTATGCGGCTACGGTTGCCGTTCTTGACGCCGAAGGTAAGGTTGAACGGCTTATTGCCGGATACGATTGCGGAACGGTAATTAACCCGAAATCCGCTTCCGGCCAAATCGAAGGCGGGCTGCTTATGGGCATGGGTTATGCGCTTACCGAAGATTTTCCGCTTGAAAATGGAGTGCCAAAGGTAAAATATGGCACATTGGGGCTTTTGCGCGCAACGGAAGCGCCGCCAATGGATATAATTATCGTTAAGCCTAAAAAACCTGCGCCGCAAAGTTACGGGGCAAAGGGCGTAGGCGAGCTTGCGACAATCCCTGTTTGTCCGGCGATAGGCGGCGCGTATTTTGCGCGCGATGGCAAGCTCCGGAACCGGCTTCCCATGGCAGATACAACTTATAGCAGGAAGTGATTTACAGGCGGCCTGAACGTTTAACTTTTAAATAGCGGTTAATAAGGCTGGCGGAAAGGTTTTGGGCTGTGCTGTCCAGTGTTAAAAACCCCATGGCTTCCCAGCGGGAAAACAAGCGGAGGCGCGCCTGCAAATAAGCGCGGGCCGCTTTGCTTACAAGCGCGTCTTCGCCTTTTGCGCCCTCTCTGTTTGCAAGTAAATCCACTTCGGGTTCACGAACGTTTACAAGCAAAAGCAAATGACGCGTCCCCGCGCGGCGCAGCGCAACAGACAGCGGCTCTTCATCTTCTTCGCGGAAGTTGCTTATAAGAACCAAAAAACTGCGCCGCTTAAGTCTGCAAATTGCCATTTCCAGCGCTGTAACAAGCGAAGATGGCTTATAAGCGCTTTTTACATCATATAGTGAATTTATAAGGCCGGAGAGCGCGGAGCTTCCGCGTCCTGGCGCTATCCAGCGTTCTTCCCCTCCAAAGAGCGCTCCGCCTACGGCATCGCCATGCTTTAAGGCCGCCCATGCAAGAAGAATTGATGCGTTTAAAGCCGCGTCAAATTGCCTGTGAAGACGGTAGCCCGAATCCAGCATGAATAATATCTGTTGATCCTGCTCTTCAATATAATGACGCACAATCAAACTTCCACGCCGGCTTGTTGCTCTCCAGTCTACGGCGCGAATACTGTCGCCAGGCTGCCAGCCGCCAAGATGGTCAAATTCCAGACCGTCTCCACGCTTGCGAAGACTTTTTTCGCCCGAACGTTCTAAAAGGGCGTGTAAATCCGCCGAATCTGCCAACATTCTAAAATCGGGGTATATTTTTCCGCAGGAAACCGTGTTATGCCGCACTTTAAGCCGCCAAAACCGCAAAACAGATGGAATTAAAAGTTCGCAGGAGGGGAATGTCCATTTACCGCGTTCTACCGGCACGGCTTCGTAATAAAAAATGACGCTGCCGTCTGTTTTGGGGCCGCGCAGAGTTACCGGAAAAACATCACATTCAAACAAATCGTCATATATGTCAAAAAGCATAAAATTGAATGGGATAATACTCCGTTTACATTCAGCGGCGGAAATTTCAAGTTCTATTTTTGTGCGGATATTCAAAACCAGGCAGGATTCAATACGTCTTTTAACTGTAAGCCGGTTTGTCCAAAGCAGCAAAACTACCGCGTCCAAAACAGCAAATGGCAATGAAATTAAAATTGAAATATGCCATAAAAACAAAGCGTCATTAAAAAAAAACGCTGTTATACCGCAAAAAAAAGAGACAAGCGCTGCAATAAAAAGAGAGCGGCCGGGACGCAACATAAGTTAAGTATATAATTTGGAGACGCTTAACACCAGCCGCCTGCCTTTGCGGCAATTTGGGCGCATTTTTGCCGGAGGCAACACCCTGCGGCGCGTGCCGCCCGCCGCAGGCAGCCGCCCGCCTGCGGCGTTGCGGGCGGCCTCTACAGGCAAGCCGGTTAAACCGCGCTGCGGTTTAGCCGGTCGTGTCCCCGCGCGCCGCTTCGCGGCGCGCGGGGACGGGCCGTTTGTTCCGCGGCCGGCGCAGCGCGCTGGCCGCGGCTGGCGATAATGCCGCGCGAAGCGCGGTCGCCTCCGGCAAAAACCGCGCCGAGGCTGCGCCCGAAAGGGCGTAGATGACTACGGTGGCACGCGCCTGCGGCGCGTGCCACCGGCAAACGGCAGCCGCCCGCCTTCGGCGGCATGGGGTGTGGAGCGGCGGTATGCTTTGCATACCGCCGTCAGCGCCGCGAAGCGGTGG
>JAIRPU010000161.1 GCA_031256815.1 Spirochaetaceae bacterium | reverse complement strand
ATGGCATTTAAACGCCTGCAGCGCCGGGCAGGCAGAATTGACGACATTGTTACACGCAGGGCATTTCTTTCAAACCAGTATTGGAATAAAATTTTATTCAATACGGCAAAAGCGTATAAGCTTATTTAAAATATTCGTTAAACCCTAAACTCTGTGTTTGCGCTTAGGAACGGACGCTTAAGGCATAGACCAGGCGGCATAAAACTGAATCTGCAATTTGTTCCAAATAAAATTGCGTCAGTGGTCGGCCAGATAGTCCCGGCGCATAAAGCTCAGGTTAAGGCTGATTGACCAAATCTTTTTATCGTTGATACTGCCGCTAATCGGTTTGCCGGAAACAGAAATGTCCAGCAAAAAAGAGGTAAAGTCAATGCCTATGCCGCCGCATGGCGACCATTCTGACCAGCCGCCGCGAAGGCTTAGCACTTCCAAAATGCGAAGTTCAATTCCGGCGCCAATAAAAAGCAGCAGATCCTTTTCGCTGCCTGCAAAAAGTTCGTATATTCCGCTGTAGTCCGCCGAAAAAATTAAATCTGTATTCCATCTGTGCATTATTTCTGAAGGAAAGCGGACTGTAAAACCCGCCTGTAAACCAGGCGTCATCCTGCCCCATACGTTTTTATAAACATTTGATTGAAATAATTTATATAAATTATAATGGTATGAGGTATAAACAGGCGGCGCAAGATTTCTGCAGCTAAACGCGAGCGAAAAGTTATCGTTTTTTGTCCAGCGCAGGCCTGCGTTAAAAGAAACGCCAATTTCAGTAGCATAAGGATTTTGGTCAATTTCGGCAAAAAAATGCCGCAGTTCCTGCACAAAAACATCTTCCGGTTCATAAACTATGCGGTAAAACCCCTGTGCAAACGCGCCTGCGTCCAGTGTTATGCCGTTATAATCAACCAGTCTTAACCCGTATCCAAAAGCGGCGGCAAATTCTTCCGAAATCATCGGACGTACAACAAACACATTGTTGTTATCCCACGAAAAATTAAGCCGGAATGCGTTATATACCCGCCAGCCAAAACCATTGTTTATGCCGCCAAAACAAAGCGGCCCGCCTAAAACGATTCCTGCCTCTATGCGTTCCCGTATCAATCTTAACAGGGCATCGCCTGAAAATTTGTCCAGATACAGGTTGTAAACGTTTTCTACGCTCTTAATCTGCAAGCTTGTTTCCGAATAAAGTTTTACCGGATTTAACGCGGCAAAGCCCGCCGGATTAAAAAATGCCGACTGGAAGTCATCTGTAAGCGCAGAATGAAAACCGCCGGAAGCTTCGGCGCGCGCGCTTGGCATTTCAAAGGGGATGACTAAACGTTCCTGCGCATAAGCCGAGGAAGCCCAAAAGAAGATAAATAAAAAACGTTTAATCACTTTAATAATATAATGTTATTAAAATACCTAATCCAGTGTTCAAATTCGATCGCTTGCGCTGGTTGTCTGCAATCGCTTTTGCTTCCAAATAATTGCCCATGTCTGACCGCAAAATATTTCTAATTCGGAATTGCCGGCTCATCCTTTACAAATCTTTTCAATAATTATTTTTTTTGTTATGATAAGAGTATGTTTGTAACGCTTAGCGATATTGCCTGTGACATTGCAAAAAACGCCTGTGAATCCGGCGCAGATACGGTCGAACTTGAAGTAATGGAGATAGGGCGTGATTTTCGCTTTATTGTCCGCGATAACGGCAAGGGTATGAGCGGCGAAGAAACAGGCCGCGCGCTTGACCCTCTTAACTCCGTTGATTTTCCTGGAACAAGTAAAACCGGTCTTGGCATACCGTTGCTTATCCGCACAGTAAACGACGCCGCAGGCGGCTGGGATTTGCACACCGAAAAAGGGGTAGGAACTACGATTTCTGTTTGGTTCAACAACGAAAATCCGGAGACTCCGCCGGTTGGCGATCTTGCCACCATGTTTTGCGATGCTATGGCGATGCCGGGCCCGCGTGAATTTGTAGTCCGCAGGGTACGCAAGACAGGCGCAAACGATGTGCGCTACGAACTTCGCAAAACCGAACTTCAATCCGCTCTTGGAGGACTTAACGATTCGCCTTCGCTCACGCTGCTTTCAACTTATTTGCAGTCGCTTGAAAATCCTCCTGCCGTATATGGCGGCGGTTTTGATTAACAAATGAAATTAAAAACAGGCATAATAAATCAAATAACATTTACGCTGATAATGTTGTTTTTAACAGGGACGGCTTTTGCAGAAACACTGCTTTTTAGAGGCTCGCCCGAAGTATCAATTTATTCAACCGCCGAACAAGGTTACGGCGGGGCGTATTCGGCTTATGGCAAAGATATTTTTACTTTATTCAACAATCCGGCTTTGCTTTCTATTTTACAGGAGGGCAGCATAGTAGGGCTTGGTTTTGAATTTCCTGTAAATCAGAATGATTTTAAAGAGTTAGCGAAGCTCTTCGAGAAAAAATCCATAGAAGATTCAAAATTAAACGATTATATTGAAAAACAGCTTTCGTTTGCGCCTCCGTATGCGTCTGTTCAGGGCCCGCTTATGTTTGGCATTACGGGCAAGTCGGCCTCTTTTGGGTTTTTTAACCGTTCTTTTATAAGCTCTAATCTGGAGTATTTTGAAAATGAAACCATTCCGGACGACACAGTGCTTTATCGCGCTTATCTGCACAACGATATAATAGCCGTGGCAGGGACGGCCATAAATTTAATTAACGGAGAGCTTCACAAGCTCGATTTAGGGGCGGACTTTAAGCTTTTTACGCGCATAAGCAGTGTTTTAAACGAAGCTAAAACCTCTATTCCAAAAGATGAAGACCGTAAAACAACTGATTCCGGCGGCGGGGGCGACCGCGTGCTGGTTGGAACAGGCTTTGATCTTGGCTTGTTATACAGTTATGGCGACAGATTTTCGTTTGGGATTACCGCGCGGAATGTTCCTTGCGGTGCGCTTGTAATTCAAAGCAAAGAAAAAGAAAAAGCTGAAGAGGGTTTTCTTTTTTTACCGGTTATAAATACCGGCATTTCATTTTCCCTTATAAACAATTATTTTTTAGTTTGCAACCTGCTT
>JAIRPU010000159.1 GCA_031256815.1 Spirochaetaceae bacterium | reverse complement strand
GGGGGGGGGTTTGCGGGCTCCCGGGGGGCTTGGCGTTGCGCAGCCCGCGGCCACACCTCCTGCCCGCGGCCACATCGCCCGCGCCGCAAAACGGCGTATTAGAACGCTTAAAGATTTAAAGCGGCGCGATATGCATTTAACAAAGCGGCCTGCGAAAATCTTGCGTTACGGGGGCTTGTTGAGGGCAATTTTTCGGCTTTAATTCCGGTTTTGTCTTTGCAATACTTTTGATAGAGGCAGAACGCCTTTGTTCCCGTGCAGAGTACCCGTTCTATTTTTGAAAGGGCAAACATGTGCGAAAAATCGTTTGGCTCCGGCTGGATGATTGAATCATCTTTTGCCCCTTTTATCCAGCACGAAGCGAGTACGTCCCACAATGCAAGCCTGTTATCAAGTATTAGTTTTGTTTTATCTGCGATAGTTTCGACAGCCGAGTTGTATAATACAGACATAATTTTCCAAAAACGGTTCCCGTTATGGCCATAATAAAAACAAACTTCGCGTGATTTTGGCGAAGGAATGGTTCCTAAAATTAAAATTCTTGAATCGTTTGCAAAGACCGGCGCAAAGGTATGTTTAACAAATTCACATTTACATCTGGCGCAAAAACAAATGCCTTCCGGCAAAAGCGTTTTACAAACAGGACAGGTCAGCATAAGCGCTTTATTTTTATACCGCTTTTACATTCCAGACAAGACGCTTGTTCACTATTTATTGGACGCTTGCCGGGCGCTAATGTTTGGTCAAGAGCCGATTAACAAACGTGGTACAACGGAACACTTGAAACTACCAACACTAATCTTTGACAAACAAAGCCAAAATTCAAAATCAGATACATTGACAAATTAATTCCGTTATAGTATAGTGTTTTACTAGGAATTAACACGCTGCTTTTAACGGCTGGAGTTTTCTATGGCAAACAGAAGGGTATATTTAGATTACAATGCGACTACGCCTCTTAGCAACGAGGTAAAGTCGCAAATGATAGCAGATTTGGAAATTTACGGGAATGCGTCAAGTATGCATGAAGACGGGCGTAATGCGCGTGTCAGGATAGAGGAAGCAAGACATAATGTCGCGGCGCTTATAGGCGCCAATGCCAACAATATCGTGTGGACATCCGGCGGTTCCGAATCCAACAATACGGTTTTTGCGTCAATGCGGGAACTTGCCGCAAAGGACGGCAGAAATGAATTTATCACTACAACAATAGAACATCCTTGCGTTTTAAATTCAGCGGCACATCTTAAATCACTGGGTTATAAAGTCCACTTTATTGGCGTTGACTCCAACGGCAAACTCGACATGGACGCTTTTAAGGCGGCGCTTTCCGAACGTGTGCTTTTGGTTTCTGTAATGATGGCAAATAACGAACTTGGCGTTATTGAAGATATCGCGGAAATCTCAAAACTTGCAAAAAATGCCGGCGCATTGGTTCATAGCGATGCGGTGCAAGCGGCAGGAAAGATTCAGGTGGATGTAAACAAACTGGGTGTTGACTATCTTACACTTTCGTGCCACAAAATCTATGGCCCAAAGGGTGTAGGAGCGCTTTACCACAAAAACAAAGCGCCATTACTGCCGCTTATTCACGGCGGACATCAGGAAGATGGTATTCGCGCCGGCACTTATAACAATTTGGGAATACTTGGTTTTGGTAAAGCGGCAGAGCTTGCGCTAAAAGGCCTTGAAGAATATCAAACAAAGCTTAGAGCGTTAAGGCAGCGGCTTTGCGATGGCATTACCTCTAAAATTCCCAATATTAAAATAAACGGGCACACTAAAGATGTGCTTCCTAACACATTGAATGTATCTTTCCCCGGAGCGGAAGGCGAAGCTATATTGCTTTCGCTCGACCTGGAGGGAATAGCGGTTTCCACAGGCTCGGCGTGTGCGTCCGGAAGCCTTGACCCATCTCATGTGCTTATGGCAATTGGAGTTGGGCCTGAATTAGCGCATAGCTCCATAAGGTTTAGTATGGGGCTTGGCACTACAGAGCTGGATATTGATTATGTATTGGAAAAATTGCCGCCAATCATTGCCAGGTTACGTGCAATGAGTTCGGTTACAGGGAAGTAATTTTATGGATTGGATTTATACAGATATTGTAAAAAAACATTTTACGGAACCGCAAAATGTTCTTATGGAAGATGAGTCGGCCTGGCCATGCGACGGACGCGGGCAAACCGGAAACATCAAATGCGGAGACCAAATGCTTATGCTGCTTAGAATAAAAGATGATGTAATAACCGATTGCCGCTGGAAGACTTACGGCTGTGCAAGCGCAATAGCATCTACAAGTATTCTTTCCGGCGTAATTAAAGGAATGGATATACGCAGCGCTTATAACATAAAGCCTGAAGACATTGTAAAAGAGCTTGGCGGTTTGCCCGAGCATAAAATTCACTGTTCTGTCCTGGGCGACAAAGCGCTTCGCGCCGCAATAGACGACTATTTGGCCAAAACCGGCCGCGCCGGTATGCTAAAAGTTGACGCGGTAGAGATTTGCCATTGTTTGGGCATAACCGACAAAGACATTGAAGCGGCGTATAAAAGCGGCACACGAAATTGGGAGCAGCTTCAAAGCGCCACAAAAATTGGAACCAGCTGCGGCAAATGCCAAAAAGAGGCAATGGAATATTTACATTCGCTCGAACATATTTACGGCTAACGAGCTTTTATAAATCTCAAGACGGCCCTATACGAAAGCGCCTTTATACAGAAAGCACGTCGTAAGGGTCGTCTCCAAGCCTGCGGTGCTGTACCGCTTCCAGCAAATGGTTTGCGTCCAGATGTTCCCTGCCTTCAAGGTCGGCTATTGTCCGCGCTACGCGAAGAACGGCATGACAGGCGCGGCCAGATAATCCGAGTTTTTCTACGGCGGTTTGCAGTGCGTTGCTGGCTTCAGAATCTAATTCGCAGTACCGTTCAAGATATTCACCTTCAAGATTTACATTGCGGCGAATATCGGTTTTACAGTAACGGGCACGTTGAATTTCTACTGCCTTTTTTACACGCTGTGCTATAACCGCGCTTGGTTCTCCGGAGCTTTTTGTTCTGGAAATTATTACAGGCGTCCGGACGGGAACGCGCAGTTCAACACGGTCGAGCAGCGCTCCGCCCAGCTTCCGCCAGTAACGGTTTACCTCTTCGCCGGAACAAACACAACCGCTTCCCATAACGCCTCTTCCAATGGGTCTTAACGCGCCTAATTTTCCGCATGGGCACGGATTGGCCGCTATAACCAATTGAAAATCCGCAGGCAGTCTTAAAGAAGATTCCGCGCGGGAAATTGTTATAATTCGGTCTTCAAGAGGCTCGCGCAGCGCCTGAAGCACATTCATTTTGAATTCCGGCGCTTCGTCCAAAAACAAAACGCCCAAATGGGCAAGGCTTATTTCGCCAGGCCTTACCGTTTTTCCGCCGCCTAAAATGCCTTCGGCGCTTGCCGAATGGTGCGGCGAACGAAATGGCGGGCTTAAAATTAATTTGGTTGCGGCATCTCCCAACGCAAGACTGTGCAGTTTTGTAACTTCTACAGACTCCAGCATATCAAGCGGCGCCATTATTGAAGGCAGCCTGCGCGCAAGCATTGTTTTTCCGGAACCAGGCGGGCCAAATACAAGCAGGTTGTGTCCGCCTGCCGCGGCTATTTCCAGCGCGCGTTTGTATCTTTCCTGACCATAAACATCGGCAAAATCGCCAGAACCGGTTTCGTTTGCAATCTGGGACTGTTTTGAACACAGGCTTTGTTCCCCTGGAAACACGCCATGCACTTCATTGTATTCAAGCGCTTCAATAGCCTCTTTTAAGGTTGAAACGCCGGCAATACACTCCGGTTTTACAAGAATTTCCGCTTCCATACGATTTTGCGCCGGTAAAACAAATTGATTTATTCCCGACTTCATGGCGGATGCGACTGCGGCAAGTACGCCGCGCACAGGACGCAGCTTTCCGGAAAGTTCCAACTCTCCCAGAACAAGCGTTGTGCCAGACTTTGGCACTATTCCTGCGGCGCTGGCTACAGCCAGCGCTATTGGCAAATCAAGCGCGGCACTGTCCTTTTTAACTCCCGCCGGCGCAAGATTTATCAATATGCGGTCCGAAGGAAAGTTATAACCCGAATTAAGAAACGCGGCCTTGACGCGGTCTTTTGCTTCACGCACAGCGGCAGCAGCAAGCCCGCTTATATCAAAACCAGGAATCCCGCGGCGTATATCCACTTCTATGCGGACAAGAACGCCCTCACAGCCATAAGGCACAAATGACATAATAAACATATTCACAGTTTATTATGTTTACGCCGAAAGTGCAAAAAAAAACTTTGTAATATATGACTTTTGTTATATATTACCTCAGCTTAAGGCCTTCTGTTTTATCCTTTTTATCTTTTTCGTGGTAGTCATCTCCAGCGGCTCCTCCAGGAGGGTTGCTTTTTCAATCTTTTGGTATGGCAACAATCTTTTGTTTACTTCTTCAATTATCAAATTTATTCGTGTTTTTATCTGCTCTCTTACGGTAATTCCAGCATTTTTGAAAAAATCTTCACTTGGATAGATTAACGCTTCTATTCCCTCGGTCTTCATTTTCGCATTTTGCACAAAACCGCGAATCATAATCTGGTCTATTTCTTCAAAAAGCTGAAATTCATTCTCAATTTCCTCTGGATACACATTCTTTCCGCCCTCTGTAACAATCATGTTTTTTGCCCGTCCGGTCAGGTAAAGATAGTTTTCGCTGTCCAAATAGCCAAGGTCGCCGGTTTTAAAATAGCCATCGTCAGTAAACGCCGCGGCGGTTTCTTCCGGCATCTCAAAATAACCCTTCATAACCATTGGGCCTTTAAGCACAACTTCGCCAACGCCGCGCTCGTCCGGGTCAAGAATCTTCATGTCAACGCCCGGACAGGTCTTTCCTACGCTGGTCTCTTTATAGTGTTCTACAGGGTTTATATTGATGATGGGCGAAGTTTCGGTAAGCCCGTAACCCTGCACAAAATCGATTCCAAGCTGGTTGTATTTTCTAAAAACGCTTGGAGCGAGCGGCCCACCGCCCGAAATACAAATCCTAATCGTAGTAAGCGAAGCTTTATCCAGCACCGCTTTAAACATCTTTTTACCTGGATTCGATTTAAATGTCTTTTTGATAAAACCGGAAACCGCCATTAAAAAAGATATTATTCCATAAACCAAAACCCCTTTTTCCCGCAGGCCGCGCATAATGGCGTTTAAAAGTTTGTTAAACAGCATGGGCACCGCCAGAAACATGGTTACTTTGCCTTCTTTTAAATCATGTAAAATAGCTTTTACTACCATTTTTTTGCCAAAAAGCAGTTCCGCGCCTACAGAAATCGATTCAATAAAAACAGCAAGCATGGTATAAGCATGGTGAATAGGCAGCAGCGCGTAAAACACATCGCTGTAATGGAGGTTTAACGGCGTACCTTGCGCAAGATAACAGTCGGAAACAAGATTTTCGTGGGTAAGCATAACCCCTTTTGGAGTTCCCATTGTTCCAGAAGTAAAAAGTATGGCGGCAGTATCGCCGGCCTCTATTTCTGGAAGCTCAAATGGGCTGCCGTCCAGCGAGTAAATGTACTCTCCAGTATTTTTGCAAAGCGAAATTACTTTTTCCAAATTCCGGCTGTTTATGTAACGCGAATGTTTTTCTTCGTCAACAAATAGAATTTTTGCGTGCGAAGCTTCAAGCAGCAAATCGGTTTCTTCAAATTTGAGCTGATAATCTATTGGAACTACAGTGCCGCCGGCAAAAAGAATGCCAAGATACGCTATGGCCCATTCCGGCGAATTTTTGCCGGTTAACGCCACATTCACCCCTTTTTGAACCCCGTTTTTATGCAGCCACCGCGAAAGCGCTTCGATTTTTTCCAGCGCTTCGGTATAGTTAAGTGTAATTTTATCCGGTTCAAAAATCGAAAAACACGGCCGGCCTGAAAAACGCGCAACGGATATGCGGAACATTTCGGGCATCGTAGGCCATTCCCCTTTAAACATTTTGCCACGGTAATCGTCTAAAAATTTCCAAGGCATATTATTGTTGTATTCTATTTTTTCCATAAATTATACCTCTTTGTTTCGACACTTTTATAAAAAAAAAGTTGCATTTTTAGCTCAACCATAGACCGCGGCAGCGATGTAGGCTCAGTCAATAGGCAGCGATGCGCCCTCTTGACAAAAAAAAACAGCGCCGTTAGAGTTAATTCATTCAGGAATAAATAATCCCCAAAAAATTACAAGATTAAATCGCGTCGATTTTGGAGAAACACATGGCATATATAAGAAAAAGCCGAAAATCAGTTCCGGAAGCAGAAGACTCCGGCGAAATAGAGCAGCCGCTATTTGAAGGCGGCGATGGTAACGGTGTACCCGAGGCTGCTGCCCTGGCGGAACAGCCCGATGTGGAGGGCGTTCATTTTGAAGCTGAGCGTCCTCTGCCGGAACCGCACAGGGACGACAATTTTGAAAAAGCCCAGACCGGCGAAAGTTACGAAAGGCCGCAAACGCGCGCAATAAACCGCCCACGTCCACAGCGTGAATCCCGTTCAAGGTCAAACTATGACGAAGCCGAAGAACGCCACAGCCGTTCAAATTCATCGCGGCGCGGCTCTTACGAGCGTCAAAACGGCGGGCGTTACAACCAGAGTTTTAACAGTTACAATTCCGGTATAAACCAGGCTGGAATGGGCGGTTTTAACATAAACAATGTTAATTACGAACTTGGGCCGCTTCCGGAGCTGCCGCGCCTTGCGTCCATGCCGGATCTTTACGGTAAACCCGCGCCTACCGCCGATGAAGGCGGGCAAACCAGGCTTTCCATAAATGAACTTACAAGGCTTTCCATACCGGATTTGCGGACACTGGCCGGCTGTTATGGCATTAGCCACGAAGACCTTATGAACATGAAAAAACAGGAGATAATATTCATCCTTTTAAAAGTTCATACGGAACGCGGCGGAATTATCTATGCTTATGGTTCGCTTGAAATTCTCAACGATGGTTATGGCTTTCTAAGAAGTCCCCAGAATTCATATCTTCCGGGGCCGGACGATATTTACATAAGCCCAAGCCAGATAAGGCTTTTTGCGTTAAAAACAGGCGACACTGTTTACGGTCAAATCCGCAGTCCAAAAGAGGGTGAACGTTTTTTTGCCATGCTGCGCATAGAAACCGTAAACTATAACGACCCGCAGGTTGCGCAAAACCGGGTTCCCTTCGATAACCTTACTCCGCTTTATCCTGACGAAAAAATCAACCTTGAATCAATAAGCGATGAGCTTTCAACGCGAATAATAAATCTGTTCTGTCCTATAGGCAAAGGGCAGCGTTCAATTATTGTAGCGCCGCCGCGCACGGGCAAAACAATTATGATGCAGCGAATTGCCAATGCCATAACCCAGAATCATCCGGAAATTTATCTTATCGTACTTTTGATTGATGAACGTCCGGAAGAAGTTACCGACATGGAACGGACGGTTCGCGCCGAAGTAATATCGTCCACTTTTGACGAACAGGCAAGCCGCCATGTGCAAGTTACCGAAATGGTGCTTGAAAAAGCGAAGCGCCTTGTCGAACACAAGCGGGATGTAGTAATTCTTCTGGATTCGATTACACGTTTGGCGCGTGCGTATAACCAAACGGTGCCTACGTCCGGCAAGATTTTATCCGGCGGTGTGGACTCAAACGCGCTGCACAGACCAAAACGTTTTTTTGGCGCAGCGCGAAATATTGAAGAAGGCGGAAGCCTTACCATAATTTCTACCGCACTTGTCGAAACGGGCAGCCGCATGGACGAAGTTATTTTTGAGGAATTTAAAGGAACAGGCAATATGGAAATCAATCTTGACAGAAAGCTTTCCGACCGCCGCCTTTTCCCCGCTATAAACATAAAAAAATCCGGCACGCGAAAAGAAGAACTGCTGCTTTCTGAATTTGAAATGAAGCTTATGTGGGTGCTGCGCAAGTTTATAAACCCCATGGAAGATGTCGAAATTATCGAAATGCTTATTGATAGAATGAAAAAATCGAAAAACAATGACGCATTTCTTAAATCGATGAATACCGGAACGGCAGGGTTGGACTAATTCGATAGTTTTTTGATTAGTTTAAACGGCGCAGCCATTCGTCGTTTTGGCGCCAGCCTGGCGCTGTTTTTACACGAAGTGAAAGATTTATTTTCCAGTCGAAAATTTCGCGGAAACTTTTTAGCGTTCCAATACGGATTTTGGCTATCATGGAACCTTTTGCGCCTACTATCATTCCTTTTTGAGATTCACGTTCGCAATAAATTACCGCGTCAACGCTCAGCGAAGCGCCGTGAAGTTCAATATTCGGTATGTCTACAAAAACACAGTGCGGCAGTTCTTCATGCAAGTATAAGACGCATTGCTCCCGTATAATTTCTGCAATACGAAAAGGCACCTCCTGGTCGGTATAACAGGCAGCGTCGTAATAACGCGGGCCGCAGGGCGCGGCAAGAAAAAGCGCCTCCAGCAGTGCGACGCAGGAAGATTTGGAAAGGGCGCTTATTTCAAAAACTCTTTCCTTTGCAAGCGCCGGAAATTTTGCCTCTATAAATTCGTTAAAAACCGCCGGATTTGCCGTTTTTAAATCGTTTTTGTTAAGCGCAATAAACAGTTTATCCGCATAGTTTGGCGTTAAAAGGGCGCAGGCGGCCTCTTCTTCCGGGCCTGGCGTGCGGCAAAGATCCATAACGTAAAGTACAAATTCACATGAAGAAAGTGAACGCGCAGCCGTATTTCGCAATTTTAGATTTAGTTTTTTATCAGAAATATGCAGTCCGGGCGTGTCTATAAAAACGATTTGGGCGTCATCGCGTGTAACAATGCCGCGTATATTATTGCGTGTGGTTTGGGGAATTGCGCTTGTTATTGAGACTTTTGCGCCGCAAAATGTGTTAAGCAGCGTAGATTTACCGGCGGAGGGCCTGCCGGCTATTGCCACAAAAGCGCTTTTATGGTTTTGTCCGCATTGTATTTTTTGTGTTTCCATATTATATGAGTAAAAAATTGGAAAGAATTTTAGCGCCGCAGGATGTTAAAATTGATTCAGGATGAAACTGCACGCCATATATTTTGTGTTCGCGGTGCCGTACCGCCATAACTTCGTTCTGCTCTGTACGGGCGCTTACTATTAGTTCTGCCGGAATTGTTTCGGCGCTTACCGCAAGCGAATGGTAGCGCCCTACTTCAATTTGAGGTGGAAGTCCGGCAAAAAGCGGGCATGAAGTATCAATACACGCTATGGAAGCTTTGCCATGCATTGGCCGGACGGCAAAGCCAACCTCCGCGCCATAAACTTCGCAAATTGCCTGATGCCCCAGACAAACGCCTAAAATTGGAAGTTTACCTGCAAAATACCGGACAACATCATTGCAAATACCGGCATCTTTTGGTTTACCAGGCCCTGGAGACAGCACAATCTTCTGTGGAGAAAGCGATTCTATTTGTTTGCAGCTAAGTTCATCATTCCGTACAACATGAATATCAGGCTCAATTTCTCCCATCATTTGGTATAAGTTGTAAGAAAAACTATCGTAGTTATCTATCAAAAGAATCATAGTTAAAGCTATATGCG
Organism: Spirochaetaceae bacterium; assembly: GCA_031256815.1. GTDB lineage: Bacteria > Spirochaetota > Spirochaetia > Treponematales > Breznakiellaceae > JAIRPU01. The sequence continues at coordinate 3,596 of JAIRPU010000159.1, read as the reverse complement.
CTTTACCACTCTGTCAATCCCATACGAACTGCTCTCTTAAAAATTTATGCGCCGGATTTTTGGCAAGCGAACTGTGCCTGTCAAAACCGGATGTTTTAGCACTGCTAGTTTTAAAATGGCGCTTCAAGTTATGCTTTACACAGATTTTTATGAATACAGCGGTTAAAAACTGGCGGGTCTTTCTGTTCTTTTTTATATTTACGTTCAGGGCCGGCGCGGAAAGCAGCGAAGTTATGACTCTGCTTGCCGGATATCTTAAAAACGACCTGGAATTGGCAAAACGGGCGGTAAAATTAAGGCAGGCGGAAATTTCAGGCGAGCGTACAGGCATAGAAAACGGCATCGACTTAACAATAAACACAGGTCAGGTTTATATAACTTTTGAAGAAAATCAAAGCGTTGTAAGCGCCTCTCCTGAAGCAATCGTAAAGCTGCCCGCAATAAACGGCATGAATATTTCTGTCAGCACGCCGCTAACCATTGATTCAAAAAGAAGCGAACCTGTTTTTGACGACACTCGTTTTAGCGTAAGCGCCGATATAATTGGAACCGAAGCCAAACAGCGCGAAATTAGCCTTTTAACGGCAGAACGCGAAACATTATTGGCCAGACGCGAGCTTCAGCGGCGCGCAAGCGAAGCCGAAAAACAATTTTACACCGCTTTAAAAGAAATTTACGAAACCTCCGCACAGGCTCTAAGTTACGAAGAAGATGTTTTTAGCAAACAGATAGAACTTGCCATATCGAAAGCTCAGGGTTACAGCGCCGATTCTGTTAATTACAGAACTCTGGAGCTTGAGGTTGAAGACGCCCGCCGCGGAGCGGAGCAGTCGCACCGGCTTGCAAACCGGAAACTAAGGCGTTTTGCCCGTGATTGCGGTGTTACGGCACTTGAAAAAGCGCCGGAGTTTCTCCCCGAAGTTGATATAGAAACGCTTGATGAATTTGGCAGAGAAGATGAAAAATCAAAGTTTGCGGCGCTGGAAACGGCAAACTGGCAGCGTTTTATAGGCGAAAAGGAACGGGCGGCAAGGAAAAATTTTGAATTAAAAGCGGAAGGCGATATTACTTTAAATAACACGCATTTTGAACGCGGAACAAGCGCCGGCGCGGCGTTAACTTTTGGCTGGAAAGGGCTAAACTGGACAATAGGCGGCGATTTTCCTGTTTCCGGCCCCAAAAAATATCCGGCGCTTTACTTTTCGCTTTCGTTTAACAGCGGAAAGCAGCGCAGCTCAAAACTTGATAAACGTGAAGATGCGCTAAAAGCGGAAGCGGAAAATCTTGAAATACGCTCCGCTCTGCATGAATGGGAAGACCTTACAGCGTCGGTTCGGGATGAGCGTGCAGACCTTATTTGGGAACGCAAGCGGCTAAGTCTGCAGTTTACGCTTTACAGCGAGCTTGAACAAAACGCTGAATTGCTTTACCGGCGCGGATTAAGCGCAGAAGCCGATTACCGCAGGGCAAAGACTAACCGCGAACTTGCCCGTTACAGGCTGCTTGCCGCGGACGCCAAAATCCAGATTCATCTTATTGATTGCACGCTCTATTTTGTAAAATAAATTTTATTTTTGCCATTTTCGCCCTGTTTTACGCCGCCGTCTAAGCACGCGGCGCGCCGCTCTGCTCTCCCCACGCGCCGCGCACCTCCCTGTCGCGCACCTCCCTGTCGCGCCCATGCGCCCGCCGCCGACAGCCGCTACCCGCCCCCGACCGCGCCCATGCGCCGCCGACAGTGTGCAACTGCGCCGCTAATGCCCCGCCGCCAGCCACGCATGAATTCGCCGCTGCCTACTCCACATAAAAAATAAAATCTGATAGAATGTCAATAAAAGGTGATTGATGTGCGAAAGATTAATCTGTTCAACAAAGAAGATTTAATTCCGCGCACAGCGGAACTTATTAAACCGGGCGCTTATTCTTTCTCTTCTTTTGGCAAAGATCTAATAGCCGGTTTTATTGTGGGCATAGTCGCGCTGCCCTTGTCTATGGCGTTTAGCATAGCGGCCGGCGGAACGCCCGCGCAGGGAATTTACACGGCAATTATCGCCGGTTTTTGCGTTAGTATGTTTGGCGGCAGCCGTTTTCAAATCGGCGGGCCAACCGGCGCGTTTGTCGTAATAATCTCAAAAGTAATTGCGGACTATGGCATGGCGGGACTTATAACGGCAACGGTGCTTGCCGGCATTATGCTAACCGCTATGGGTATTTTTGGTTTGGGGCGTTTTATAAAATACATTCCCTATCCTGTAACCACGGGTTTTACCACAGGCATAGGGCTTTTGATTTTTTCGCAGCAAATAAAAGACTTTTTCGGCATGGATATACAAAAAAGTTCGCCGGATTTTATAAATAAGTGGGCGGAACACTTTCAGGCCATAGGCACAATAGACGTATTCACGCTTAGCGCAGGACTTCTTACAATGGTAATAATTCTTTTTATAAGAAGAACAGCGCCGCGAATCCCAAGTGCGGCAGCCGGCGTGCTTATCGTAACCGTGCTTTGCTCTGCGTTAAAATGGCTTCTGCGCGATTATGCCGCAACAGACGATGGAATAATCTCAATGCTTGCGCAGCAGGCACAAGGAATAGAAACAATAGCCACTCGTTTTGGAGGAATTCCGTCCGGCATTCCGGTTCCAGACATTCCGCCGTTAAGTTTTTATGTTTTTAGAGAGGTCTTCCCTGCGGCGCTTTCAATTGCGCTTCTGGCTGCCATTGAATCGCTTTTGTCTGCGGTTGTTTCCGATGGAATGTCCGGCGACAGGCACAATTCAAATACCGAACTTATATCGCAGGGAATAGGGAATATAGCTTCCGCTATTTTTGGCGGCATCCCCGCCACGGGCGCTATAGCGCGAACCGCAACAAACATTAAAGCCGGCGCGGTAAGCCCTGTTGCGGGAATAGTACATTCGGTTACCCTTTTGCTGTTTATTTTGCTGCTTTCACCGGCAGCGTCAATGATTCCGCTTGCCAGCCTTTCTGCGGTACTAATAATCGTTTCCTGGGATATGAGCAATCTGCCCCGTTTTATACGGATTATACGCACATCGCCAAAGAGCGATACCAGCGTACTTATTACAACTTTTCTTTTAACTGTACTTGTAGATTTAAGTTATGCTGTGGTTGTAGGCGTACTTCTTGCCGTTTTTCTGTTTATGCGCCGCATGATAGAAATTGCCAATGTTAAAATGGAAAACGATGAACTTATCGCTCATCTTGCATACGGCGACATTAGGGATCGAACTGCCGAATCCATACAGGCGCTTTCAAGAAAAGATACGGATATTTTTGAAATTTCCGGCCCATTCTTTTTTGGGGTTGCCGATATGCTGCAAAACACGCTGCGGCATCTTTCCAAAACGCCAAAAAAAATTGTTTTACGTATGCGTTCTGTTCCGGCGATAGATTCTACCGGCATAGCGGCGCTGGAATCGTTTTTAATGAATTGCCGGCATCAAAAGATACGGCTTGTTTTAACCGAATGTGGCGCGCAGCCCAAAGCGGTACTTATAAAATCCGGTTTTATTGACACGCTTGGCAGTGAAAATTTTATTGATTCGCTTGAAGAAGCCATCGAATCTTAAGCC
>JAIRPU010000130.1 GCA_031256815.1 Spirochaetaceae bacterium | reverse complement strand
TACGCCGTTTAGTGCGCGGGTTTCCGTTTCGCCTGAGCGGTAGACTTTGGCGAGGTTTTTTACGTGTAACATAGTTTCTCCTTTGAGTGCGATTATTGAAGAGGAAGTTTTGTTCCCTCTATAAATAGTATTCAACTGTGGAGGGCGCAAAACGGGGGGTGAGAACGATTTTTTTTGCGGGCGGCCGGGGTTGTGTCTGCGCCGTGGCCTGCGCAGACACGCGCCGCCAGCGCGCTGGCGGCAATGCGGCCGCGCAGCGGCGGCACGCAATGGCCTCTCCCGTGCAGCGCGGCGCATGGCTTGGGTTAAAGCGGCGCGAATTTGCGCGGCGCTTGACCCATAGTCTATTATAGGATAGATTTTTATAACAATTTTATGTCTTGGAGGACAATATGAAAGTTGCAATTAATGGATTTGGCCGTATAGGGCGTTTGGTTTTTCAGGCGCTTGTTAATCAGGGCCTTTTGGGTAAAGACAAAATTGATGTAGTCGCTGTTGTTGATATTTCCACAGAGGCTAAGTATTTTGCCTATCAATTAAAGTATGATTCGACGCAGGGGCAGATGAAGGCCGATATAGGCGTGGAAGGTGAAGATGTGCTTGTGGTTAACGGACACAAAATTAAATGCGTTTCCGGCAAGGGTTTAACACCGGAACAGCTCCCATGGAAAGCGCTTGGAGTTGATTATGTTATAGAATCCACAGGGCTTTATGTAAACGAAAAAGCCTACGGGCATCTTGCGGCGGGCGCGAAAAAAGTAATAATCTCCGCTCCGGCAAAGAGCGCCGACTCTTCAAAACCGATAAAAACCTTTGTTATGGGGGTAAATAACGAGGAGTACAAGGCGCAGGAACACCACGTTGTATCAAACGCATCTTGCACCACAAACTGCCTTGCGCCGCTTGTTCATGTAATTCTAAAAGAAGGTTTTGGAATTGAAACCGGCCTTATGACGGCGATTCACTCCTATACCGCTACTCAAAAAACAGTAGACGGCCCTTCAAACAAAGACTGGCGCGGCGGGCGCGCGGCGGCAATAAATATAATTCCGTCTACAACCGGCGCGGCAAAGGCGGTAGGCGAAGTGCTGCCTTCAACAAAAGGAAAACTTACCGGAATGAGCTTCCGTATTCCAACCCCCACAGGCTCTGTGGTAGACCTTACTTTCCGCACAACCAAAGATACCAGCATTGAAGAAATAGATGCGGCGTTAAAAAAAGCGGCCGGTTCTTATCTTAAAGGAATACTTGCGTATTGTAACGAAGAAATCGTTTCTACGGACATTATTCATAATTCGCACACTTCAATTTACGACAGCCTTGCCACATTGCAAAACAATCTGCCTGGCGAAAAACGGTTTTTTAAAGTGGTTTCCTGGTACGATAACGAATGGGGATATTCAAACAAAGTTATTGAACTTTTAAAGTATATTGACAGCAAAAAGTAGTTTAATACGGAACAGGCAGGCCGCCTGTTCCGCAGCCTGCCGGGTTTACCGTTTATTTAATTTCGTTGAATTTCATTATTGATATGCTACATATATTATTGTTAATAACCCTTAATTGCAGAAAAAATTATGCGCTTGTAGCTCACTTGGATAGAGCAGCGGACTTCGAATCCGCAGGCAGCACGTTCGAATCGTGTCAGGCGCAAAAAACAGGAGGAACAGCGTTTTTGGCCTGATTAAACCTGTGCTTAAAGCGCGTAACATTTATGAAAAAAAAATTTGCAAGACCGCCGCAGCCGGAAGGCAGTCCGCGTTTTGGGCTGTTTTTTGCGCTAACCGCAATAGTTATAGTTATATTCATGTATTTCCGGGCTCCGCAGGCGCGCATAACAGATATGCCGTATTCAGACTTTGTAAACATTGTTAAAGACAGCTCGAGAAGGCCTGCTTCCGTTATAATTTTTGACGACAGCACAATAGAATGGCACGGCGCGGGTAAAGATGAATATTTTATGACGATAATTCCGTATCAGGATACAAACTTACTTACGCTTTTGGAGAGCAATAACGTTAGAATTTCCGGAGAAAAAAGGCCTGTTTCGTGGTTAAACATAATCCTGCGGTTTTTGCCCTGGGTTTTTGGTTTTTTTCTAATAGTTATGTTTTTTCGTTCAATGCAGTACAACGCTCCCGGCGGACGCGGCTTTACTTTTGGAAAGAGCAGGGCAAAACTTTACGACCAGCGCGGAGAAAAAATAACTTTTGAAAGCGTAGCGGGGCAAAAAGACGCCAAAGCCGAACTTGAAGAGATAGTCGCTTTTTTAAAAGATCCGGAAAAATTTACAAGAATGGGGGCGCGTATTCCAAAGGGCGTGCTGCTTGTAGGTATGCCTGGTACCGGAAAAACGCTTATGGCGCGGGCGGTTGCCGGCGAAGCGGAAGTCGCATTTTTTCATATATCCGGCTCCGATTTTGTAGAGATGTTCGTAGGAGTCGGTGCAAGCCGTGTGCGCGATCTTTTTGAAGAAGGAAGACGCAACCGCCCGTGCATCATCTTTATTGACGAACTTGACGCTGTTGGCCGCACCCGCGGCGCGGGGCTTGGCGGCGGGCATGACGAGCGCGAACAGACTCTAAACCAGATGCTTGTAGAAATGGACGGCTTTGATACAAAAGAGGGCAGTATCATTTTAGCGGCAACAAACCGTCCCGATGTGCTTGACCCTGCGCTGCTTCGCCCCGGGCGTTTTGACAGGCAGGTTATGGTAGCAATGCCGGACATAAATGAACGCAGAGAGATGTTAAAAATTCATGGTGAAAAAATCAAATTCGATTCTGATGTTGATTTTGACCGCATAGCCCGCGCAACGCCCGGAATGAGCGGCGCGGATATTGCAAATCTTGTAAACGAAGCGGCCCTGCTTGCCGCAAGAAAAGACCGCAAAGCGGCAATAATGGAGGATTTTGAGGCGGCAAGAGACAAGATTCTTATGGGAGTTGCGCGCAGTACGCTTGCAATATCAGAAAAAGAGCGCAGAATGACGGCGGTTCACGAATCCGGACACGCGCTTTTGCATTATTTTCTTCCCAACTCCGATCCTCTGCACAAGGTTACGATTGTGCCGCACGGGCGGGCGCTTGGAATGGCGATTTCGCTGCCGGAAGAGGACAGTTATTCGCGCAGGCGTAAATGGATAGAAGACCGGATTGTAATTTGCTATGGCGGGTGGACGGCGGAGACGCTGGTTTACAACGAAACCACAACCGGCGCTAAGGCGGACATTGCGCAGGCAACCGAAATGGCGCGTAACATGGTTTGTGAATGGGGAATGTCCGGCGAACTTGGCCCAATCGCGTTTGGAGAGGATGACGAGCCTATTTTTATTGGCAAACAAATTGCCCGTCATAAAGAGTATTCCGAAGAAACGGCGCGTGTAATAGACGCGGCCATAAAACAGATTCTTGACGATTGTTTAAACCGCGCAAAGCAAATTCTGGGTGAACAGCGCGGCAGGCTGGATATGCTTACAAACGCGCTTTTGGAACGCGAAACGCTATCCGATGCGGAAGTTCGCAGTCTTTTGGACAT
>JAIRPU010000073.1 GCA_031256815.1 Spirochaetaceae bacterium | reverse complement strand
CGCCGCGAAGCGGCGCGGCCGCGCCTTTTCGCAGGCTTGTGTATGCTTTGCTTGGCAAAGCATACACAAGCTCCCACCTGCCGCCACGACGGCGGCCGAAAGTGTCCCGCGGCCCGCGCAAGCGCAGGCCGCGGCTGTCGAGAAGGCCGCGCGAAGCGCGGCTGTCGCAGACGCGCAAGAGGTATTTACAAGTTTATAAAGAAAATTAATTGGAGACGGTTTCTTTGCATTTATCGCAGCAGTTTCCGCAGGAACAGCCGGTTTCCCCGCGTTTAGCTTTTATAATAATACGTACAACAATAAGCGCTATAATTCCGAATACAACGGTTCCTATAATTATATTTCCCATAATGTTAAGTATATATAATTTTTTTCTGAATGTCTACTTGAAACAAAACGCGGCTTAATATAGAATCAAACAGCTTTAGGAGAATTTTATGATAGTCTACGATGGAACTATGGATAAAGAGCCTTACAAAAATTTGTTTGGCAAAACAATAGAGGCGCTTGCCTCAGAAGATAAAGATGTTGTTTATCTTGACGCCGATTTAATGAACTCTATCGGTACGCACGGATTTTGGAAGAAAAACAAAAATCAGGCGGTAAACTGCGGTATTGCAGAGGCGGATATGATTGGCATTGCCGCGGGGCTTTCCGCAGGCGGTAAAAAACCTTATGTTCATACTTTTGGCCCTTTCGCTTCGCGGCGTTGTTACGACCAGGTGTTTCTTTCTGTGGCTTATGCTGGTAACAGCGTACGTATTTTTGGGTCAGACCCGGGTGTAACCGCCGCCTTCAATGGCGGAACTCACATGCCCTTTGAAGACATGGCGCTTTTACGCGCTGTTCCGCACAGTACCGTAATAGAAGTTTCGGATGGAGCAATGCTTACAAAAGTAATGCGGATGATAAAAGAACGCCCTGGCCTTACCTATACACGGCTTACACGAAAAAACTACGCCAAAGTTTATTCAGACGACCATCAATTCACAATAGGCAAGGCAGAAACGCTTAAAGAGGGCGGCGATTTAACAATAATTGCCTGCGGACTCATGGTAAACGAAGCGTTAAAAGCCGCGGGCGAACTCGAAAAAGCCGGAATTAAAGCGCGTGTTGTTGATATGTGGACGGTAAAACCGGTTGACACCGAACTTATTGTTAAGTGCGCAAAAGAAACAGGCGCAATACTTACAACGGAAAATCACAATATCATAGGCGGCCTGGGCGATGCGGTAGGGTCGGCGGTTTTGGAGTCCGGCATTTCTGTAAAATTCAAAAAGCATGGCATTAAAGATGAGTTTGGCTCCGTAGGCCCTCAGGATTATTTACAGGAATACTACGGGCTTACCGCTGCAAAAATTGTTCAAGAGGCGCGTTCGCTTTTGAACAAATAGGCGGGCAGTTTGCAAAACTCATACAGTTTACGGCGTTTTTACAGGCATTTTTGAACTTTAAAATGCCGTAAAAGCCCTGTGCTGTAAAAGCCGCGTCAGGTTTTTGGTCTATGTTTTTGCAAAACGGCTAAAACAGAATAACTTTAATGGCAGAGATTCAGCTTTTACCTCCGGAAGAGGCGCGTAAGATTGCGGCAGGTGAAGTTATCGACAGGCCGGCGGCGCTTGTGCGCGAGTTTATCGATAATGCGCTTGACGCCGGCGGCGCGCTTGTTGAAGTAGTCGTGGATGGCGGCGGAATAAAGCGTGTAGAGGTTAGCGATGACGGCTGCGGCATGGAGCGCCGCGACCTGGAGTTGGCCGCTTTAACTCACGCTACAAGCAAAATACGTTCACTTGCCGACCTTTCCAGGACAAAAACGCTGGGTTTTCGCGGCGAGGCGCTTGCCGCGGCGGCGGCGGTTTCGCGTCTGGAAATTATTACTTCTACCGGAAGCGATGCATGGCTGCTACGCGCAGGGCCGGATGCCGCTCCGCCGCAAATCGAAGCCGCCCGCAGGACAAGAGGAACAAGCGTCAGAAGTTCAGGCCTTTTTGATACAATTCCGGCAAGAAAGCGTTTTTTAAAGCGCGAAAGCAGTGAGGCCTTGCTTTGCCGTCAAATTTTTATAGATAAAGCGCTGGCTTTTCCGGAGCGCGGGTTCAGATTTATTCAGGACGGCAAACTGCGTCATTTTTTTACGCCTAAAGACAATTTTAAACTGCGTTTTGCCGAATCAATGCTCGAAAGCCGCGTAGAACCGGCATTTTTGCATGAAATTCACTCTTGCGGCAATGGATTTAACGTTAAAATTGTGGTTGGCGGGCCGGAAATCTTTCGCGTTCACCGCAGAGAGCAGTTTGTTTTTGCCAATGGCAGGCGAATTAACGATTTTGCGCTGCAACAGGCGTTTGAATACGGCACTCAAGGCGCTTTTCCCAATGGAACTCATCCGGTTGGCGCTATTTTTATTGATGTAGAGCCGCAATTTGCCGATTTTAACATTCATCCAGCCAAGCGCGAGGCAAAGTTTAGCCAGGCGGCGGAAATTCATCACACTATTTCGTCAAGTTTGCGCGTATTTTTTCATGAATTGCTTGTATCAAAAGTTAGAAGGGGGGAAGTCTCCCCCCTCGCTGCAGCCGAAGCTTACGCTCCGGCTTTCGCTGCCCCCCTCCCTAGGGGCTGCGCCCCTAAAACCCCGCTTTCGTCAAAAAACGCCGCCGGCAGTCAGATTAAGGAATGGCGCGAAGCGGATTTTACCGGCGGCGCGGCTTTTCAGAATTCGACCCGTGATAACGATAATTTAAAATATTTGGGAACGGCGTTCAATCTTTTTATACTTGTAGAAAAAGACGAAACGATTTTTGCCATAGACCAGCACGCCGCGCACGAGCGGATTCTTTATACAAAGCTGCTTTCAAAAAAAATACTATGCCAGGAACTGCTTGTGCCTATACCTTTTAACACGAGTTCTAACGAAGAAGATTCGTTTCTTAACGCGCACCGCGAAGCGCTTGGCAAACTTGGCGTTGCCATTTCCGGCGAAAACGGCGCATGGCGCATAGAAGCGCTGCCGGTGCTTTGGCGGGCAAGCGACAGCGAAACGGTCAGGGCAATACTAGATTTAAAAAACTCAGGCGAAAATCTTGCGGAAAGATGGGCGGCAACGCTCTCCTGCCACAGCGCCTTGCGCGAAGGTCAGATTTTAGACGGCGAATCCGCGCTGGAGCTTGCGCGCGAGGCGCTGGAGCTGCCTGTTCAGTCCTGCCCGCACGGACGGCCTTTTGTAGTGGAAATAAAAAAAGAGGGGCTTATGCGCGCCGTACGCCGTGTCTAGGCTTAATCCGCGCCAGACCTAGACGTTGAATTTAAAAAACATAATGTCGCCGTCACAAACAACGTAGTCTTTGCCCTCTAACCGGTATTTTCCAGCCTCTTTAATTTTTGCTTCGCTTTCGTATTTTACTATGTCGTCAAAAGAGTAAACTTCGGCTTTTATAAAGCCTTTTTGAAAGTCGCTGTGTATTACGCCCGCCGCCTGCGGTGCCGTCCAGCCCTGCCTTGCCGTCCATGCGCGGCATTCATCGGCGCCCGCTGTAAAAAAGGTTATAAAGCCCAGTAATTTGTTTGCCGCTCTAACCAAAGCTTCCAAACCGGATTCTTTAAGCCCCAGTTCGCTTAAAAATTCGGCCTTTTCAAGGGCGCTTTCTATACCGGCAAGTTCAGCTTCAAATTTGCCGCAAATAACCACAAACGGAACGCCTTCCGCTTTTGAGCGCCGCATAACCGCTTCTATATAAGCGTTTGGTTTACCGGCAGCGGCGGCGCGCGCTCCTTCTTCGTCGGTATTACAAACATAGAGCTGCGGTTTTAATGTAATAAAGTTGCTTTCCCGCAGCGATTCACGCTCGGTTTCGTCAAGAGGAACCGAGCGCGCCGCCCGGCCGTTTTGTAATGCCGTTTCGATTTTTGCAAGCGCGGCAAGCGTAATTGCGGCGGTTTTTTTTTCAGCGGCGTTTTGAATTTTTAGAGCGCGTTCAGCGCGGTCTGTGCTTTTTTTTAGTGTTTCCAAATCGGCCAGGGCAAGTTCAATATTAATAACTTCCATATCGTTTTCCGGGTCAACTTTTCCATTCACATGAACAATGTCGGCGTCTTCCCAGCAGCGTACAACTTGAGTAATAATTCCAACTTCGCGTATGTGGCCCAAAAACTGGTTACCAAGCCCCTCTCCTTTTGAAGCGCCTTTAACGAGTCCTGCAATGTCAATAAATTCAACCGTTGCCGGCACAAGCCGTTTTGGTTTAAATATTTCGTTTAACTTGTCCAGCCGTTTGTCGTTGAGCTGTGCAATGCCTATGTTTGGATTTATCGTGCAAAACGGATAATTTGCCGCTTCTGCAGGCGCTCTGGAAAGCGCCGAAAAAATCGTGGATTTGCCTACATTTGGCAGTCCGACTATACCGCAATTTAAAGCCATGCCTCCAGCATACCTTAAAAACCCGCACACGCCAATAATCCGCCAAAGGCCTGTTTACCGCGCCCGTCCGCAGCCTGCGCGCAATGCGCCGGCAACTTTTGCCGGCCTGTGTTAAGGCCGCCGCGACTGCGCAACGCAGACGCGGCGCATAGAACGGCCGGCTTACGGTGGCCGGCCGCGCGCCTGCGGCGCGCGCCGCAGGCGCGCGGCCTTCTCGCAGGCTGCGGTATGCTTTGCCCGCAAAGCATACCGCAGCTCTTCCGCCGCTCTTCCGCCGCGGCAGCCCCGCGGCAGCCCCGCGGCAGCCCCGCGGCAGCCCCGCGGCAGCCCCGCGCAGCCCGCGGACGGCGGGATAAAACCCGCCTCCATTTGCCGGATATTGCCACCTTATCCTGCGCTAGCGCGTGCCACCGTAGGCATCTACGCCCTGCGGGCGCAACCTCGGCGCTTTTGCGAAGCAAAAATGCGCCCAATTGAAAAGTCCCCGCACGGGTAGTTGACCTTGGCGGCTGATTGTGTTATTTATATGTTTTAATGAAGAGTTCCGGCAAAACAACAATTTCTTCAGGACGAAACGAAGGGCGCGTCATTCTTGATTTTAGCGAAGATGACATGGAAGTTTATGGAGACTTTATCCCGGCAGTTCAAAAAGGCGTCCCCATAAAATATGAATATATAAAAGAACTGCTTGAACGGGTTAACGTTTGCAATGGCGTTTTTTGGGACAAAATAGAAGAGGCCATGAATGTATGCAACGAAACCTGCAAACCTGTAAAAAAAGTACTTATTGCCAGAGGTAACATTCCTGTTCCGGAATCGCCTGCGCATTTTCATCTTGAAGATTCAGTGCGTAAACCGGCCAGACCAAAGTTTGAAGAAGGCGCGCAAACAAACTACCGCGCGTTTTCGCCTTTTATTATCGTGCGTAAAGGGCAGACGCTTGCGCGAAGCAGGCCGGCGGTAGCCGGAATAGACGGCAAAACCGTGCATGGCGTTACCGTGCCATTCGGCAAAAACGAAGTTATGCCCCTCTCCGCCGGAAAAAATGTTTTGGCGCAGGACGATAAAATTTGCGCAGCGCTTGACGGGCTGTTCATAATTTCAAATAACACGCTGAATGTGGAGCCTGAGTTAAAAATAAAAGGTTCGGTGGGTTACGCCACTGGAAACATCGAATTTCCCGGAAATGTAACGCTGGACGGTACGGTAAACGACGGCTTTAAAGTTAAAACCGGCGGAAACCTTACCGTGCGCGAAACTCTTGACGCTACAGATATAATTGTTCAGGGCGATATGCAGGTGCGCGGCGGAATGATAGGCAGAGACAGGGCGCTTGTAAAAGTTTCCGGCAATTTAAATGCGCGCTTTATACAAAACTGCAAAGTTGCCTGTAAAAAGAACATTACGGCAAGTACAGAAATAATAAATTCAACGTTATATACAATGGACAGCATTAACGCAGGCGATAAAGGCACTTTGCTTGGCGGTGAGTTTTTTGCGTTCCATTCAATTCGCTGCGGCAGAATAGGCAAGGCCAACAGTTTGCCTGTTAAACTTCATCTTGGCTCAGACTGGACGCTGCTGCAGGAAATTGAATCAAATAAAAATATGCTGCGGCTTTTAAACGCAAAAATGGAACAGGTTTCCATTTATCTTGCCGGTGACAATCTTGACGCGGCAAAAATGGCAAAAGTAAAAGAAATGGAAACACGGCTTAACGCCGAAATTTTAAAGTGCAAACAAAAACGCGAAGACCTTAGAACCCGCTACATAATAGACAGAGAAGCGGTTTTAGTTTGTTATGGCGCTATAGCCGCCGGTACGCTCATTGAAATTTGCGGCGTTGAATTTTCTGTTGAAGAGGCGCTTAATAAAACACGAATTGCTTTGGATAAAACTTCAGGCCGAATTGTGCCCATGCCGCTTTAAAAATGAAAAACAAAAAAAATACAAAACCATTTTCGTTATTTGAAAAAATTTTAGTCTTAACGCTTGCCGTTTTGTTCGTGGCAATAGCCGCATTAAGCATTTGGGCGCTTCTGTTTCGCACCCGGCCGCAGCCGGCGGAAACTGCCGCTGCCGGGCAGAACCTTACAGAAGAGGGCAGCGGAATAATGACGTTTAATGGCATTGGTACACTGCGCGTTGAATTAAAAAAAAATAAAGCCGGAATAAAACAGACGCTTGTTGTTGCTCCTGTTTTTCTTTACGACAGTAACGACCGCGCGTTTTCTGAAGAACTTGCCGTAAAGCTTAAAAGCCTAAAAAAAACAACCGTCGATTATTTTGCTTCGCTTTCCGGCGAAATGGAAGAAGTTTTTGACGATGCCGCCATAAAAAAAGCGCTTTTGGAGCGTTATAATAAAATGCTAAGGCTTGGAAAAATAGAACAATTGTATTTTACAGATTATATGATACTGGAATAGCCTCCAGCGCCGCTCACCGCACACGCTAAGACGTTGCGGCGTTTTCCATAGACACACGTCCGCGAAGGCTGCGGGCAAGAGTAAGCCGGTCGGCATATTCAAGGTCGCCGCCGACAGGAAGGCCAGACGCAAGCCTGCTTACCAAAACGCCGGTGCCGGAAAGCGCTTTTTGAATGTATAACGCCGTAGTATCGCCTTCCAAAGTTGGATTTAAAGCTAAAATAACCTCGCGCACTCCGCCCTGCCTTACACGGCTTAAAAGGGATTCTATGGCAAGGTCGCCTGGCATAACGCCGTCCAATGGTGCTATAAGCCCGCCAAGTACATGAAACCGGCCGCGAAACTCCCGCGATTCTTCTATAACACGAACATCCTGCGAGCGTTCTACAACGCAAATCTGCCCTGAATCGCGGCCAGGGTCAACACAAACCGCGCAAGGTTCGGTTTCCGTCCAGCTGCCGCATATAGAGCAGCGTTTTATAGCGCTGTGCAAGCCGGAAAGCTGCGCGGCAAGCTGGCCGGCAAAGTCCGGAGTTTCTTCAAGTATGTGGTAAGCGAGTCTTGCGGCGCTTTTTTTACCTATTCCAGGCAGTCTGGCAAGAGCCGCCACAAGAGAGTCTATGGCGTTCATTTATCCGTACCAGGAGCGCCGCTTGCAAGCCCTGTTACAAAACTGCCCATCTCACTGCCCATTTCATTACGAACTTTGCTTATTGCATCGCTTGATGCGGATTGAATAAGTTCTTCTATCATCTGGGCATTTTCCGGTTTAAGCAGCGCCGGTTCTATTCGAACATCAACAATTTCCATGTGCCCGTTCATGTCTATTTCGACCATTCCGCCGCCCGAACGTCCGGTAACGACAAGCGATTCCATAATTTTTTGTATATCGCCCATTGATTCCTGCAGCTTTTTTACATTTTTTAGAATATCCAAAGGATTAATATTCATCTTTTTATTCCTATGTTTTTATTATTTTTCCATCAAAAACTTTTCTAACAAGCTCTACTTCCGGCGGCAGCTCTGCCTTTTGCTCTGCTTTTTGCGCAGGCGCTTCTTTTAATTCTACCTGCCGCTCCGTAATGGCAGCTCCATTTATCGCTGTCGGCGGCGTGTTAAGCGGCCTTTTGGATTCATCGTTTGAAAAACCGCCGTTATTTTTAAAAACTTCGCTTAAAGACATACGCCGGCGAATATCGCCGGTTTCCTGCTGGTTTACAGCCCCGGATACTAATCCGCCACCTCCAGCCGCGCCCCCAAACCCGCCTCCGGCAAAGCGCGCCCCCTGCGCGCCGTTTTGGACAAAGCCGCCGGAAGCGGCCGCCGAAAATTGGGCATTGTTACCGTTTTGATTAAATTCACCTGGTTTAAGTCCTAATTTTGTCCTTAATTGTTCCAGCGACTCAAATAAATCTTCGTTTGAAACCCAGTTTTTAAGAGCGCAGAGGCGGCTTAACGCGGACTCCAGCTCAAAACGCGGCGAAACTGAATAACGAATTTCACGAAACAGCTCAAGTGTTATTCGAACCGCTTCTTCAAGCCTGCTACAGCTAAGCGCTTCCAGAGTTTTTTGCGAAAAACGCTCCGCGCGGTGCCCCAAAACCGTTTCTTTGGTTATACCGCACTTTATAAGCAGCAGATTGCGATAATAACCCGCTAAATCTATTACAAACTGCTCTATGGCAACGCCCGATTCAATAAAAGAATCCAGCGCGGAAAGCGCCGCGCCAAGTTCGCCGTCCGCGCAGCTTTCGGCAAGCGCGTTAAGGTTTTCAAGTCCGGCAAGCCCAAGTTTTTCGCGTATTAATTCACTGCGTATATGCCCCTGCGAAAAACTGGCAACCTGGTCAAACAGCGTGTATGCGTCCCTAAGGCTGCCTGTGCTTTCTCTGGCTATCCAAAAAAGCGCCTCGTCTTCCGCCTCTATATTGAGTTCATCACACGCTTCGCGCAAAAGGTTTTTTATTGTTTCTATTGGTATTAATTTAAACGCAAATTGCTGGCAGCGGCTTTTAATGGTGGCCGGAACTTTGTGAAGTTCTGTTGTTGCAAAAATAAATACTATATATGGCGGAGGTTCTTCTATTGTTTTAAGAAGAGCGTTAAAAGCGCTTGTTGAAAGCATGTGAACTTCGTCGATAATGTAAATTTTATAGCGCGAAGCGTTGGGCGGAAAAAGAACTTCATCTTTTATTTCGCGCACATCATTAACGCCGGTGTTTGAAGCGCCGTCTATTTCGATAACGTCGAGGCTTGCTCCACGCGCAATTTCTTTGCAGCTATCACATTCACCGCAAGGTTCTGCAGCGCCGCCTGCCGTGCCGGCAGTCTCGCAGTTTAGCGCCTTTGCCAAAATACGCGCCGCGCTGGTTTTTCCGCAGCCGCGCGGGCCGGAAAAAAGATATGCGTGCGCCGTTTGTCCGGATTTTACCGAAGCGGAAAGCGTAGCGCTTACGAATTCCTGACCGGCAAGCTGCGAAAATTTTTTTGGACGCCGGCGCGCGGCTGTAACTTCAAACGCCATGCGCTAATAATAATGGAATGACATTTGAAATTCCAGTAAGCACTTGAGCCAGGTAAAAATCTAACCATGAGCCGTCCGATGCGCAGACCCTAAGCGTCCTCATGATTTTTGTATATTCCGCGTTCCCTGCCCAACGGCAAAATTTAATTTTTTTTATTGACAGAACGAAACTTATAGTATATAATTCGGAGTTATGAAATTGACACACTGTAAGAGCTGTAAGCTGGCGTTTATGCCTGTGGTTTTCAGGCGTGTCCGTTTTGGAACGAGCTTTGATAATACTTTAAATATCCTAAATTAAAGAAGGCAGGAGGAGTTATGAAGACTCTCGAAAACATGACAACCATCGAACAGATGGAAGAAATGACCGCCAAGCTTAAAGAGCAGGCAGTCAAAGTCGGAGCGGAAACCTACGAGGACCGCGTTAAAGCGCAAACGCCGCACTGCAAGTTCGGCGAAGATGGGGTTTGTTGCAAGAACTGCTCGATGGGCCCCTGCCGGGTTACGCCAAAAGGGCAGCGCGGTATATGCGGAGCGGATGCTCATGCTATAGCGGCGCGTAATTATGCGCGAATGATAGCCGCGGGAACAGCAAGTCACTCTGACCACGCGCGCGAAATTTTGCACATTCTGCACAGCACCAAAAAAGACGGCCCCTACCAGGTGCGCGACGAAGCGAAGCTTTTGCGCCTTGCCGCCGAATGGGGGGTTAAATCCGAAGGCCGCGATATCTACGATGTGGCGCATGAAGTTGCCGAAGTGGGGCTTATGGAGTTTGGCAAACCGTTTGGCAAGATGCTGTTCCCAAAACGCGCTCCCAAAGAGCGTCAGGAATGTTGGGAAAAGCAAGATCTTTGGCCGCGCGCCATTGACCGCGAAATCGCCACGATTTTGCACATGACGCACATGGGCAATACCGCCGACCCGGAAGCGCTTATCCGCCAGGGTATAAGAACAGGGCTTTCAAACGGCTGGGGCGGTTCAATGATTGGTACCGAAATTACCGACATTCTCTTTGGCACTCCGGTAGAGCGTACAAGCGAAGGCAATTTGGGAACTCTCGAAAAAGAAATGGTAAACCTTGTAGTGCATGGCCACGACCCTGCATTCAGCGAAATGGTCGTAACCGCTACCGAGCTTAAAGAACTGCAGGATCATGCTAAAAAAGTTGGAGCCAAGGGAATTAACGTTCTTGGTCTTTGTTGTACAGCAAACGAAGTAGCGATGCGTCATGGCGTCCGAATGGTTGGTAACTTCCTTCAGCAGGAAAACGTAATACTTACAGGCGTCTGTGATATGATGTGCGTAGACGTTCAGTGTATATTCCCGGCGCTTCCCAAGCTTGCCGCGTGTTTCCATACAAAATTTGTAACATCCAGCCCGATTGCCCGTATTCCAGGCGCAACTCACGTTGAATTCCATCCGGAAACGGCGCTTGAGCAGGCAAAAGAAATTGTCAAAATGGCTATAGACAATTTCAAAAACCGTGATGAGGGAAAGATTTACATACCGGAACACAAGCAGCCTGCTGTTGTAGGCTATCCTTGCGAGCAGATTATTACAAAGCTGGACGGCGTTACAAACAGCCATATCGACGAACTTGGCTCATACCGCCCGGCGGTAGATGCGATAAAAGCCGGCGTTATCCGCGGTGCGGTTGGCATTGTAGGCTGCAATAATCCCAAAGTGCGTCCTGACTTTTCGCACTTTGCAATTATGGAAGAGCTGCTTAAAAACGATATTCTTATCGTTGCTACAGGCTGTGCGGCGCAGTTGGCGACAAAGGCCGGGCTCCTCAATAAAGAAGCAAAATGGGCTTGCGGAGACGGTTTGCGCCGTGTTTGCGACCTTGTTGATATTCCGCCAATTCTGCACATGGGCGCATGCGTTGATATTTCGCGCATTCTGCTCCTCGTGGCCGGCATTTCCCGCGACTGGGGCGTAAACATGAATCAGTTGCCGATAGTTGGCTGCGCTCCGGAATGGATGAGCGAAAAAGCTGTTTCCATAGCGAACTACGTTATAGGCAGCGGTATTGACGTATACCTTGGCATACAGCCGCAGGTTATGGGTTCATCCGAAATGGCAGGTTGGATTACCGAGGGTACACGTAAAATAACCGGCGCCGGCTTCATTATAAATACCGACCCCAAAGAGCTTGTTAAGAGCATCGTAGACGGCATTGAAGCAAAACGCGCCGCCATAGGTATATAGCGTGAAGATAGCGATTACCGGCAAGGGCGGCGTGGGGAAGACCACATTGGCGGCAGTTCTGGCGCGGCTTTACGCCGCCGAAGGCAAAAAAGTGCTTGCTGTCGATGTCGACCCCGATGCCAACCTTGGGCTTGCTCTTGGCTTTAGTGCGGAAGAAGTCGCCGCTATAACGCCTGTCTCAAAAATGGAAGAACTTATTAAGGAACGAACCGAAGCGAGTTCGGATGGAATGGGAAAGTTTTTTAAAATCAACCCCAAGGTTGATGATATTCCCGACCGTTTCGGGCGCGAAAAAAACGGCGTTCGTTTTTTGATAATGGGAACGGTGGAATTAGGCGGCGGCGGATGTGTCTGTCCTGAACACGTTGTTGTAAAACGGCTCATTTCTCATCTTGTTGTTCAACGCGACGAAGTTGTTGTTATGGACATGGAAGCGGGAATTGAGCATCTGGGACGCGGCACGGCAAGTATGGTGGATCGCTTTATCGTAGTAGTGGAACCTGGAGCGCGGAGCGTGCAGACTTACCATATGGTAAAGAAGCTTGCTGCCGATTTGGGTGTAAAAAACGTTAGCGTTGTGGCAAACAAGATTCGCGGAAAAGAGGACGAAGAATTCATTCAAAAAGAAATTCCGTCCGGCGCGCTTCTCGGTTGTGTTCACTATTCTGACGAGGTTATAGCCGCCGACCGCAAGGGTGTTTCGCCCTTCGACACCGGCGGCCCCGCATTAGAGGAATTTAAAGCGGTAAAAATTAAAATTGATACCAATTAGCGGGTTTGAAGCCGGCTAAAAACTATAGGGGAGAATCCCTTTAAGGAGAAATATCATGGGTATGAAGTTATTGTTTAACCGGGTCTTTGACGGCTCGGATGAAATGTTTGCAAAGGCCGAAAAAGACCTTGCCGCAACTGTAAAAGACCTGGGCAAAGATGCTCCGGTTAATATACAGAACACGGCGTTTGATTTGGCCAGCTATCTTGCCTACACCGGCAGGAAGATTAAAACGGTCGGCGAACTGGCCGAAGGTTTTGAGGAAGTAAAAGCAAACTGGAGGCCGCATAACCAGCGTTTAGGGGATGTATTCCTTTCTGGTTTTGGTACGGTGCTTGCCGCCGAAACGATTGAGGCCTGCGTTTATGCGCGCGCCAAAGGGGAAGACCCCTACAATCCAAAAAAAGAGGAAGTGCGTCCATACTGGGGGCACATGACCGATGCTGAGGTGCGCGAACTTGGCGTTCCTCTTGTAACAAACGACATTCCGGGGTTTGTTGTTATAATCGGGCCGGCGCCCAGCGATGACGAAGCGGTTGAATTAATCAAAGGCTATCAGTCGCGCGCGATTTTCGTGTTCCTCATTGGCGGAATTATTGACCAGGCGCGCCGTAAAAACCTTAACATGAACTTTTCGGTGCGTGTTGTTCCTGTTGGCCCTGAAATTTGGCACGCGGCGCATATTCTTTCGCTTGTAAACCGTGCCGCAATGATTTTCGGCGCAGTTCAGCCCAAAGACCGCGTAGCGCTCGATGACTATACTTTCAAGCGCATTCGCGCCTTTGTAAACGCCTTTGCGCCGGTACCGGACATCGTTGTAGCGGCCGGCGGCGGCGCTATCGCCTGCGGCTTCCCCGTTATTACCAACGATACAAAAGATATGTGGCCTGTTCCGAAGAGCCTTATAATACAAAAAGACACAAAAGAGTTTATCGAAACTTCTCTTGAAGCGCGCGATATAAAACTCAAAATTACCAAAGTCGATATTCCTGTGGCGTTTTCCACAGCGTTTGAGGGTGAAATTATCCGCCGCAACGATATGCACTGCGACATCGACGGTTCCAAAATGCCCTGTTTTGAATGGGTTAAGGCTATTCCCGATACAGAAGTTGAAGATCATCGCATAGAAGTCTTTGGCCCGGACATCGACAAGGTAGAAGAAGGCGGCAAAATCGCTATGTCTTACATTGTTGAAGTTTCCGGCAAAAAAATGCAGAGCGATTTTGAGCCTGTTTTTGAACGCAAAATTCACGCATTCATAAACGAGGCGGAAGGCATTATGCATACAGGCCAGCGTGACCTTATTCGTATTCGTGTTTCAAAAGCGGCGCTTGCCGCGGGTTTCCGCGCCAAACACTTTGGCGAAATCCTCTATGCCAAGATTAAAAGTGAATACGAAGCGGTTGTCGATAAATGTCAGGTAAAGGTCTATTTGGGCTTTCCCGGTACACCGGAATACAAGAAGCTTGAAGAGTTAAAAGCCGAAGTAAACAAGACTTACGAAAAACGCGATGAGCGCCTTAAAAGTCTTACCGATGAATCTGTACAGGTGTTCTACAACTGCATTCTTTGTCAGAGTTTTAGTCCGCAGCACGTGTGCATTGTTACTCCAGAACGGCTTGGACTTTGCGGCGCGGTTTCCTGGCTTGACGCAAAAGCCACCAACGAACTCGACCCCAACGGCCCCTGCCAGCAGGTTACAAAAGAGCGCATCGTTGATGAGAGGCTTGGCATTTGGGAAGATGTAAACGAAGTTGTTCAGCGCGATTCACACGGCGCATTACAGCAGGTTACACTTTATTCAATATTAAAAGACCCAATGACGAGCTGCGGCTGTTTTGAGTGTATCTGCGGTTTGGAATATGCGTCTAACGGCGTTGTTATTGTAAACCGCGAACATACGGGCAAAACTCCTGTAGGAATGAGCTTTTCTGAGCTGGCCGCAAATACAGGCGGCGGCGTACAAAACCCAATGTTCATGGGACACGGCAAGCAGTTTATTTCGTCCAAAAAATTTATGAAGGCGGAAGGCGGTCCGGCGCGTATAGTCTGGATGCCCAAAGCGCTTAAAGAATTTGTTGGAGCAAAACTGAACGCAACGGCTAAAGAACTTTATGGCATAGACAATTATATTGATATGATTGCCGATGAAACCGTCTGCGAAGAAGATACAGGCGCGCTTGTAGAATTTTTGCAGAAAAAAGCACATCCGACACAAACTCCCGAAAAATACGGGCTTCAGTCATGGGATGAGCTTTTAGCGGCGCTTTAGCTTTTCCAAACATAAACCCCGTGCTTGCCACGGGGTTTATGTTTATAAGGCCGCTCAAATAAATTCAGTTTTATCATTTTAATCTAACAGAGAATTTTTATATGCGGCGGGTTGACAGGCAAGTTGTTTTGCTGTGTAATTCGATATGCCGTATTTTAAAACGGCATAGGAGAAAAAATGGAAAAACAAACAATGTGTTGCTGCGGCGGCGGGTGTCCTGCCATGGGAAAATTGAAAAACATGGAGAATATCCATAAATACAAAACAAAATTTGGAGGAAATCGTATGAAAAAAGAAATCAACATTAAACAGGTAAAGTATGACGCAGAGGAAGTTTTTAGAATTGGCGGCTTTTACTGTTCGGAAGCGATTATATCATCGGTAAGAAAAAATATCGACCCTGATATGCCGGAGGCGCTTGTTTCGGCAGGTTCGGGCTTTCCCGTTGGCGTGGGACGGGCAAAGTGTATGTGCGGCGCGGTTTCTGGGGCGGTTGTGTGCCTTGGATATTTCTTTGGAAGAACCACGCCTACAACCCCGACAGACCCCAAAAGCACCAAATGTATGGAACTTGCATTTGAGCTGCAGGAAAAATTCAGAGAAAATCATAAAGGCGTTTTATGCTGCCATATACACACCAAAGGAATGGATATGGCAAGCGGCGAACACAAGGCGCAGTGTGTCGCGTTTACCGGTGAAATGGCCGAAAAAACAGCCGAAATTATTGCAAGAGAATTAAATCTAAAAGTTGTTTAAGGGGAACAGTTATGAAATTCATAAAAAGTATACCTATGGCTATTTGCGGTTTGTCTCTGGCTATTGCTGCTTTGGGGAACCTTTTGGCCCAGAATAATCAGCCTTCGCTGCGAATCTTATGCGGCGTTTTATCCGCCATTGTATTGATTATATTTTTGCTTAAACTGGTTTTTCATTTTCCTCACGCCGGCGCGGAACTAAAAACGCCCATCCCATTGAGCGTACTGCCTACCTCGACCATGGCGCTTATGCTGCTCTGCGTGTATATTAAAGATTACCTGAATGAATCCATCGCGCTTGTTTTGTGGTATGCGGCAATAGCGTTGCATATTTTTATTATGCTTTTGTTTTTTAAGCGCTTTATTATCGGCTTTAAACTTGGCACGGTGTTTCCAAGCTGGTTTATAACCTTTGTGGGTATAGTTGCCGTAAGTGTAAGCGCGCCCGCCATGAATGCCCGGCCAATAGGACAAATAGCTTTTTACATTGGTTTTGCTTTTTATTTTATAGCGCTGATTCTTGTTGTGCTGCGTATGTTGAAAATCAAGGCGTTTCCTGAACCGGCACGTCCAACAATTGCGATATACACTGCCCCAATGAGTCTGTGTATTGTAGGGTATTTTCAATCTTTTACGCAGGAACAGCGAAATCCGGCGCTTATTTACATTATGCTGGCCATTGCGCTAATCAGTTACCTGTATGTTACGGTAATGATGATTTTTTTATTAAAGATAAAATTCTATCCAACTTATGCCGCATTTACTTTTCCTTATGTTATAAGCGCGCTTGCTTTTAGGGCTGGGAACAATTTTCTTTTTGCGCAAGACTGCGATTTTTTTGCCCTGCTTACCCCCGTAAGTTTTTGGATAGCTATTGCAGCGGTTCTATTTGTTATAGCGCATTACATAAGGTATTTCCGGTTTTGGCTTAAATTTTAATTTTGCAGTACGGCTCTTTTATATAAACAGATAATGTTATATGCTGTAAAAATGCGAAAAAAAATTTTTGTCTGCGCTTTGGCGCTTTTGCCTGTTTTTGGATTTACGCAAAGCGGCGACTTTTCTGAAAACAAGGAAGTTAGTTATGCTTTGGGCATATTAATTGCTAAAAGTATGCTGGAATCCGGACTTTCGGTTGACTTTGACGCCTTTGCCAGGGGTATTTCCGAATCGCTTGCCGGTAAAGAGTCGTTAAATCAGGATAAAGCGATAGAGCTGGTTCAAAAGGCCATGGAGCTTGCCTCAAAACAGAAAAGAGAAGAAAATATGGCCAAAAGCACGTCTTTTCTTGCCGAAAACGCAAAAAAGAAAGGTGTGCAAACGACAAAAAGCGGCCTTCAATATGAAGTTATAACCAAAGGCAAAGGCGCCGCGCCGCATAAAGACAGCACTGTTGTTGTTCATTATACCGGAATGTTGTCTGACGGAACCGTTTTTGACAGCTCGCGTGAACGTGAAGAGCCGGCAACAATTCCGCTTGAACAGGTTATTCCCGGATGGTCGGAGGGGATTCAGCTTATGCGCGTTGGCGGCAGGGCAAAGTTTTTTATTCCTCCGGCGCTTGCCTATGGCGAAGAAAGCGGCGTTGAAGAAATTCCGCCCAATTCCGTCTTGATTTTTGACGTTGAACTGCTCGAAATTGAAGGTGAATAACCGGTAAAAAGGCCTTGCAGCAACAAAACGCTTTTTATGATTAACATGGCAAAGCCGGTTAATAACTCCGGCGCGCCATATCTAAAACAGGGTTTATAAAAAGCGCCAAAGCCTAATCGCAAGGAATTGTCAAAAAATCATTGCCTTTAATATGTTTTGTTTGAATTCAAGAAAGCGGTTTTGTTCAATCGCGTTTCTTGCGTTTTCTACAAGATTGCGCATATAGTATAGATTGTGATAGCTAAGCAGCATTGGGCATAGAATCTCTTTTGATTTGTAAAGATGCCTTATGTATGCGCGGCTGTACTTTGCGCATACATGGCAGCCGCACTCTGAATCCAGCGGTAAAAAATCTTTTATATACGCTTCTTTTTTTAAGCTCAAATTTCCGGCGGAGGTCATGGCGACGCCGTGTCTTGCAAGCCGTGTGGGAAGTACGCAGTCGAACATATCTATTCCATTTTCTATCGCAGATAATATATAAAGCGGAGTTCCTATGCCCATTACATAACGCGCTTTATTTTTAGGAAGAAGCTGCGCGGTAAACGCAAGGAATTCATTAAAAACTTCAAAAGGCTCTCCTACAGAAAGCCCGCCTATTGCAATTCCTTCGCTTTCTATTTTTGAAGCAGACGCGGCGCTTTGTTCCCTTAGAGGCCTGTAAAAATTCCCCTGAACTATAGGAAAAAAAAGCCCGGCATATCCTTCTTCTTTTAATTGATTATAGCGCTTCCATGCGCGCTTCATCCAGTTTTCTGTAACCTCCAGCGCGTTTTTTGAATCTTCAAAAGCAGTGTTATACGCGGTGCAAACATCGAGCTGCATTTGAATATCGCTGTTTAAATCTTTTTGAATTTCAACCGCTTTTTCGGGTGTAAAAAAATGAGCGCTGCCGTCTGTATGCGACCGGAACATAACCCCTTCTTCACTTATTTTTCGCAACGGCGCAAGCGAAAAAATCTGGAACCCGCCTGAATCTGTTAAAATATTACGCTGCCAGTTCATAAAGTTATGAAGTCCGCCTGCTTCATTTACAAGCTCCGGGCCCGGCCGTAAAAAAAGATGATACGTATTGCCAAGAATAATTTCAAAATCAATATTCGCAAGCGCTTCGGCACTTACCGCTTTTACAGCGCCTGCTGTTCCAACAGGCATAAATACAGGCGTTTTAACTTTGCCATTCGGCAGATTAAGGGTTCCTGTCCGCGCGGCGCAAGAGCTGTCTTCGTGTTCTATAATGAATTTTTTTTGCTCCACTTGACTATGGTAACTAAAAAAAAAAAGAACTACAATGATACAGATGAATACACAAATAAAAAAAGAAATTATAAATTTTATAGATTCAAAAAGGGCGCTTGCCATAGAGCTGGAAACGCTTTTAACCTCTATCCCTGCTATCTCGCCGGAATCGGGAGGGGAAGGTGAACTAAAAAAATGCGAGGCGCTTGAATGTTTTTTGCGTAAAGAGGGAATTACAGAGCTTGAACGCATTGATATAGACGACAGCAATGCGGTAGGCGGCAGGCGGCCAAACCTGATTGCCGTTTTGCGCGGTCAATCAGAAGACACTCTTTGGTTTATAAGTCATATTGATGTAGTACCGCCTGGCGAAATAAAATTATGGCAAAGCAACCCCTGGGAGCTTTGCGAAAAAGACGGCAAATTATACGGACGCGGCGCGGAAGATAATCAGCAAGGGCTTGTTTCGTCTGTAATTGCAGCGCTGGCGCTTAAAGCGGCTGGAGTTTGCCCGCAAAAAACAGTAAAGCTGTTATTTGCCGCAGACGAAGAATGTGGAAGCGTTTATGGCATGGCGGCGCTTGTAGAACGGGACAAAAAACTTGCACACGCCGGCGCAAAGCCGCTTTTTAAAGCGGGAGATGTTGCGCTTATACCGGACGGCGGCGACAGCCTGGGCGCCGGCATAGAAGTTGCCGAAAAACATCTGCTTTGGTTAAAACTAAGCACTATTGGCAGGCAAACGCATGGTTCCAGACCGGATACCGGAACAAATGCGTTTCTGGCGGGCTGTGCGCTTGCGCTGCGTTTGCGTGAATCTCTTTTGGCGCGTTTTAATATGCGGAATGCGCTTTTTGAACCTGATTATTCAACCTTTGAACCGAGCAAAAAAGAGCCTAATGTATCTAACATTAATACAATTCCGGGCGAAGATGTGTTTTATATGGATATGAGGATACTGCCCTGCTATTCTACTTTGGAGGTTTTAAATGAAGTTCGGAAGGTTGCGGACGGCATAGAAACAGAATACGGGGTTAGCATCCGGCTTGAACCGGTTCAGCGTGTTGAATCGCCGCCAACTTCAACAGAATCGCCGCTTGTTACCGCTCTTTCCGGCATAATTGAAGAAACGCTTGGAATTAAACCAAAGCCGGTGGGAATAGGCGGCGGAACAGTGGCGTCCTTCCTTCGCAACATGGGTATAGACGCCGTTGTATGGTCAAAACTCGACGACACGGCGCATAACCCAAATGAATACGCCATTGTAGATAATATTCTTGACGGCGCAAAGGTAATGGCGCTGCTTGCCGCGCAATACAGTGGCTAAATTTAATATTCAGGAAGATTCATTTTATATGTTCAACGTTAAGCTTGCAGAATTGAGGGAATTCTTCCGCAATTGAAGAGAGCCCTTCAAAGAGGAAGCAGCCTGCCGCGAACAAAAAAGCGCGGCCTGCTTCGCTGTATTTGGATTCAAAGTTAAAAACACCGCGCTCCGGCGCATAAAAGCTCGCGTCTATTCCGGCGCGGCCCTCCAGGCAACGGGCAAAACTTCGCAACAATACAGAAACCGCAGCGCAAACAGTGTCCATGCCCCGCGGCGCGGCATTTGCGTGGCCTTCAACATGGCAGCGCACGAGCAGCCCGTTTGAGTCAAAACCGGCGGAAACGGCTATCAAACTTTAATGTCGTCGATTTTAATCAGTGAATACGGCTGTCTGTGCCCGTGTTTACGCCTGTAATCTTTTTTGGGGATGTACTTAAAGACTATTATTTTTTTGTCTTTTCCATGCGATTCAACAGTCGCGCTGACCTTTGCCCCGCTAACATAAGGCGCTCCGACAGAAAGCGTATCGCCCGAAACAAGTAAAACCTTGTCTATTTCCATTTTTGTATTTGGCTCGGCGGCAATAAGGTCAACTTTTAAGGTTTTGCCTTTTTCCGCCTTATACTGTTTGCCATTTATCTCTACAACAGCGTACATAATTCTTCCTTAAGAAAAAACTTTAATGATTATCACTCTACACATTTTTTTTGTCAAGCCAATGTTAATTTAACCTGCATCTTTTGTTGCTGCAACGCTAGTCCCGCGCAGTGGAACGGGGTCTGTATCTATCATATTTATATCGTCCGGAGTTTTTAAGTATTTTTTTGTTTCCGCCGCAATAACCCCGCTCAACATAAACATTGCCACTATATTGGGCAGCGTCATAAGCCCGTTCAATATATCTGAAATATTCCATGCTAAATCCAGAGGGGCAATGGCGCCAACAAATACTATGATAACAAAAATAACGCGATAGTTCATAATCGCTTTAGAGCCAAGCAGATATTCTGTGCAGCGCTCGCCATAATAACTCCAGCCCAGTATTGTGGAAAACGCAAAGGTTATTAGCGCTATGGTCAATATAAAAGGCCCAAATCCGCCTACCTGTCCAAACGCCTTGTGTACGAGTATGCTGCCGTTTATTTCGCCCTGTGATATTGAAGGATTTGCAAGCGCGGAACTTACTATAACCAATCCGGTTAAAAGGCATATTATGACCGTATCCCAAAATGTACCGGTGCTGGAGACAAGCGCCTGACGCACAGGGTTGCGTGTTTTTGCCGCCGCCGCTACTATGGGCGCGGAACCCATGCCGGATTCATTGGAAAAGAGCCCGCGGGAAAATCCAAATTGTATTGCTTTGCTTACCGCAAAACCAGTAAAACCTCCCGCCGCAGCGTTTGGATTAAACGCCGATTTTACTATAGAAATAATCGCCGGAATTACAAACGCGTGATTAAGCGCCAGTATAATAAAACAGCCTGCAATATAAAAAATTGCCATAAACGGAACAAGCGCCATACAAACGGTGGAAATAGACTTAATTCCGCCAAGAATTACCATTGCAACAAGCAAAGCCATAATTCCGCCAGCTACAAGCTGGGTAATGTTCAGGGGGATATGTACCGGAGTTTGTACTTCTCCGGCAGTAACTCCGGTAAGGGTGAGTTCAATTGGGGCGGTTTCCTGTAAAAGCGTGGCAACCGCGTTTGATTGTACGCCGTTGCCAATTCCAAACGAAGCAAGCGCCGCAAAAACGGCAAACAAAATGCCAAGCCACTTAAGTTTTAAGCCGCGTTCGAGCGCAAACATTGCTCCGCCAAGCATACTGCCGGTTTCTGTACGCACACGGTACTTTACCGCAATCAAACTCTCCGAATATTTTGTGGCAATGCCAAAAACTCCCATAAGCCACATCCAAAGTATTGCGCCTGGACCGCCGCGGGCAATCGCCGTGCCAACGCCTATAATGTTGCCTGTACCAATTGTAGATGCAAGCGCTGTTGTAAGCGCCCCAAACTGGGAAACATCGCCGGAACCGTCTTTATCTTTTTTTAGTGTAAGTTTAATTCCCAGTCCAAGTTTACGTTGAATAAAACCTGTACGAAAAGTTAAAAAAATATGAGTAAGCGGTAAAAGCCATACAAGTAAAAATGGCCCCCACAAAAAAGAATCGATTTTATCAACTACAGCGCTAAATTGTTCCATAAAAATACCTTTTTGTTCAAATATCTTTTAAGTGTAACATTTATACGAAAAAGATGTCCAGACAGCGCGCAGTCTTGTTTTCCATGCCCGCCCGTTCCGCGAAGCGGCGCGGGTGGGGGGGGGGGCGCGTGTGCCGCCGCAGGCCGACCGCGCTTCGCGCGGTCTTATCGCCAGCCCCTGCCTGCGCGGGTGCGCGCAGGCAG
>JAIRPU010000175.1 GCA_031256815.1 Spirochaetaceae bacterium | reverse complement strand
AAGCAATGCTGAGACTACCGACCAGAAAAACAATGCAAGTATTGCAAGAAAAACACCTATGCTGAATTTCTCTGCCCAGGCAAGCGTCCAAAAAATTGTGCTTGTTGTACTTAAAAGCGCTAAAGCAAAAAATGGCGAAATATCAATAGTATTAAAACGAAAAATGCGAAACCGTTTAAAAAATTCAAGATAGGGGTCGGTAAGTTTACAAAAATAACGGTATGGCAGTGTTAATATCTGCCCATTAACCCAGCTTAACATAACTCTTAAAAGTATAACAATAATATAAAGAGTACATAAAACACTTAGTGTTACAAATATTCCACGTAACAAAATTTACTCCGTCCATACATCTTCTACGCAGGTGAATTTTTTTAATTCATTAAGATGCTCATCAAGTGATGAGGCTCTAAAACGCGGCGTTGTTTGAACAACCGCTTCGTTATCCTGCCCGTAAGAAACATGAAAAAATACAACACAGTTGCCGTTATGGGAAGTAATACAGCTTTTAAGCGGAAAAAGCATATCTTCTTTTTTTATGGCATTTGAATCTAATCTTATATGCAATTCACGGCGCGGCTTTTCGGCAAGATTATTTATATCAAGTACGCTTTCTACCTGAAAGCATAGTTTGTTTTCCTTGTTATATTCAGGATAACCGGAAAGCGCAACTATAACACCGTTATTTATTTTTTCTGAACAAAGCTCCCAAACGCCGGCAAAAAAAACAAGTTCTGTTTTGCCATAAAGGTCTTCAAGGCTTGCAAACGCCATAAGCCTGCCGTCTTTTTTTGCGCTAATAACTTTTAACTCTTTTATTATTCCGATAAGTATGTGTTTTGGCCTGTTTTCTTTTGCTTCGCGGTACTTTGCCCATGCTTGTTTTGTTTTTTCGTTATTGGAGGGCGGTATAATATTAGTGATTTTTTCTTCCATGTTTTTTGTTGTTAAGGTGGCGCATTTTAATATTTTATCGCGTACTTCATCAAGAGGATGTCCGGAAATAAAACAGCCGATAAGCTCTTGTTCCGCCTGAAGTTTTTCGTTAAGTGAAAGCTCCGCGGCATCTTCAAAAATGAATTCAACAGGCTGAGCGCTGGTGCTGTCTCCAAAAAGGCTGCCCTGGCCAAGTGCCGTATCTGAACGGCATTTTTCGGCAAAAGACATTGCCCTCTCCAAATTTGCCAGAAGAATTCCCCGCGGTTTTCCAAGTGCGTCAAATGCGCCGGTTTTTATAAGCACTTCTACCGCTTTTTTATTTGCCGATTTGGTATCTAATCTTAAAAGAAAATCAATAAAACTTTTATATTTTCCGCCGGCAGTTCTTTCCGTTATAATTGCCTGCGCAGCCGCCTCGCCAACGCCTTTTATTCCTGAAATCCCAAATACAATTTTTTTTTCGCCGTTAGTTTCGCTGTGAACTTCAAATATTACACCGGATAAATTAATGTCCGGAGGAGTTATTTTAATGCCTTCATCGCGGGCTTCTTCTATATACGCGGTTATATTGTCATTATTTGAATTAATCTGGTTTGTAAGTACAGCAGCAAAAAATTCTACGGAAAAATTTGCTTTAAGAAAAGCCGTTTGATACGCCAACACTGAATACGCCGCAGCATGGCTTTTATTAAAACCATATCCGGCAAATGGCAGCAGAATTTCAAATATCTCTCCAGCTTTTTTTTCGCTGAAGCCGTTTGCTACAGCACCCGCAATAAATTTTTCTTTTTCTGCAATCATTACTTCGGTTTTTTTCTTTCCCATTGCGCGGCGCAGCAAATCCGCCGCGCCAAGACTGTAACCTGCAATGCGCTGAGCAACTTGCATTACCTGTTCCTGATACACTATAACGCCGTAGGTTTCTTCAAGAATATCTTTTAAACACGGGTCAGGATATTTTATTTTGTTTGCATCAAATTTACCTTCAATGAATTTTTGTATATTATCCATAGGCCCGGGACGGTACAGCGCGTTTAATGCTATTAAATCTTCTATGCGTCTTGGTTTTGCCTGTCTTAAAACTTTTTGCATACCTTCACTTTCAAATTGAAAAAACGCCGCGGTTTTACCGGCGCAGAATAAATCAAATGCGTGTGAATCATTTTCGTCAATGCTCTCGATAGAAAAATCTTTGTGGGCAGGCATTTTTCTTATTAGTTCTTCTGAACGTTTTATAACAGAAAGCGCTTTTAACCCAAGATAATCCATTTTAACAAGACCGCAGTTTTCAATAACCGTTAAATCATATTGTGTTGCATTTACATATTTTTCGTTGTTGCTTGATTTGTCTTTTACAGTAAATACAGGCGCCCAATCCGGCAAAGGTGATTTTCCAATTACAATTCCGGAAGCGTGCAGGCTTGTGTTCCGGTGCGTGTTTTCCAATTTAAAGCAGATATCAAAAAGCTTTTCATATTTTTTATCGTGCCTGTATTCGGCGAGCTGCCCTGATTTGGGTATGTCCGGATTTAATTTAAAAGCGTCATCCAATTGGGTTTTTAAATTTTCCGGAACTTTACTTACAAGATAGTTTACATCGGAAAGCGGTATTTCAAGAACGCGCCCAACATCTTTTATTACCGCTTTGGGTTTAAGGGTTCCAAAAGTGGCAATATGGCCAACGTGCGCCGCGCCATATTTTTCTCTTGTATACGCAAGCACTTCCTGCCTGCCTTCATCGCTTATATCAATATCGAAATCAGGCATGGATACACGTTCAGGATTTAAAAAGCGTTCAAAGAAAAGCCCAAAGCGCAGAGGGTCTATGTTTGTAATTCCCATGGCATAGGCAACAATGGAACCGGCGCCGGAACCGCGGCCTGGCCCAATTGGAATATCCCTGCTCCGCGCCCAGTTAATAAAATCCCAAACTATTAAAAAGTATCCGGAAAAACCCATTTTAATTATTGTAGAAAGCTCGAATTCTACGCGGGTTTCTATTTCTTCAGTTATTTGTTTATAGCGTTTTTTTATGCCTTCGTTTACCAAATGACGTATATAATCTTCTTCACTGTAAAAAAGCTCAGGTATTTCATAACGGGGCAGGCAGTCTTTTAATTCTTTTACATCAAATTGTGGAATAATACAATTACACATTTCGCTTATGCGAACCGTATTTTTAATTGCTTCAGGATATTCCGGAAAAAGCAGTTCCATTTCTTCCGCGGATTTTAAATAAAACTCTTCGGAACCAAAATCTATGCGTGAAGGGTCAGAAAGTTTTTTTTGTGTGGCGATGCACATGGCCACCGATTGGGCTTCCCAGTCTTCTTTTAGAATGTAATGAGAATCATTTGTAACTACAAGCGGCGTATCGGTCTCTTTTGAAGCTTCGATTAAAAGCCGCGCGGCTGTTTTTTGCTCGGCAAGCCCATGATCCTGTAATTCTATAAAATAATTTTCTTTTCCATAAATATCTTTGTAGTATTGAATTATTTGATATGCCCGTTTTTTGTTTCCCGCTAAAAGAAGCTGCGGAACTTCACCGGCTATACATGCAGAAAGGCAGATGAGCCCCTCGCTGTAACGTTCTATAAGTTCCGTATCTATTCGCGGTTTATAATAAAAACCTTCCGTCCATGAATATGAGTTTAAATAAACAAGATTTTTGTATCCTGTTACATCTTTGGCCAATAAAATTAAATGATAATATTTGTTGCCTTCTTCGGTGCCTGTTTTTTGTGTTCGGCTTCCGCCGGCAACATAAAATTCGCAGCCTATAACAGGTTTTATTCCTGCTTTTCTGCATTCGTGTTCAAAATGCAATACCCCAAACATATTGCCATGGTCGGTAATGGCAAGCGCGCGCTGTCCAAGTTCTTTTGCCCGCGCGACAAGCGGTTTTATTTTTGCTACTCCATCCAGTAGTGAATAATCTGTGTGAACGTGAAGGTGGACAAAATCGTTCATAGTCTCTCCGTGGTTTAGTAGTATATTAACCTGAAACGGCATAAAAACGCAATATTGCAAAACGCGCGCCACGCGGTGGCGCGCGGGGTGGACGTGCCCGCTAACCTGCAAGTGTCCTATATGTAGTTATAATGTAAAGCTCTCTTGACAGCTCCATGTTTAGAGCATAAATTAGCTGTATTAAACAATTATTTACTGGAGATTTATATGTCAAGAAATTATTATGTTGCTGCAAACTGGAAGATGCATAAAACAAGGTCAGAAGCGGTTTCTCTTGCAAAAGAGCTTGTTTCGGCGTTAAAAGACGGCAAACACAAATATCTTATAGTTCCGGGTTTTACGCTTTTGGAGAGTGTTTCGGCAGTATTAAAAGGAACAAATATAAGGCTTGGCGCTCAGAACTGCGCTTTTGAGGAGCAGGGAGCGCATACCGGAGAAGTTTCTGTATTGCAGCTTAAAGATTTAGGCGTACAAACCGTTATTCTGGGGCACAGTGAACGCCGGCATATTTATCACGAAGATAACGCGCTTATAAATAAAAAACTTCGTTTGGCGCTTTCGCATGGTTTTGAAGTAATTTTATGCGTTGGAGAGCTGCTTGAAGAGCGCGAATCCGGCAAGGCGGAAACGGTATGCGAAACCCAAATAACCGAAGGGCTTAAAGGGGTTTCCGCGGACGAACTAAAAAATGTGGTTGTGGCTTATGAGCCTGTTTGGGCAATAGGCACCGGTAAAACCGCTACCCCGGAAGATGCCGACGCTATTCATGCGTACATCAGAAAGGTTATAGAAAAACTTTTTGGAGGAGCCGCCGCGCAAAAAATGATTATTCAGTATGGCGGTTCTGTAAAACCGGACAATGCCGCTACACTTATGGCAAAAGAAAACATAGACGGCGCGCTTGTAGGAGGCGCCTCTCTTAAAGCAGAGAGCTTTGTGCCTATAGCAAAGTTTTAGCAAATAAAATAGATGTAATAGAGGTTTAGTGAACTTTAAGCTGTGGTTATTTGGCGCCGGCCGGCGCTTTTTAACCGCTGTTTTCTTTTTAATCGCTTCGCATTCTCTGTTTGCGCGTGATATTGAAATAATTATTCTGGATTCTGAGCTTGGAATACCACTGGAAGAAGTTCGTGTTTACAGCGCAGACGGCAGTTATGTTAAAGGCGACGAGGACGGAAGGCTTAAACTCAAAATAAAGGACAACGAAACTCCTGTTTTTAGAATAATCTATCCCGGTTACGAGACATTACGTTGGACGGTGCCTGAACAGGGCGAAAGCTGGATACTCAGTTTAAAGGCCGTTGCCGCAGTCGAAAACAAAGAGCTTCTGTTCGAGGCTAACCGTTCCAGTCAGATAAAAGAGAATCTTGGAGACAGCATAACTCTTTCTTCAAAAGTTTTATCAAAAAGCGCGAGGATAGGGCTTATAGAAGATGTTCTAACCTCTATAAAATTGCTTCCGGGGGTAAGCTATACCGGAATGTTTGACGCGCTTCCTTCTATACGCGGCGGCGAACCGGGCGATTTGAAAGCGGTTTTTGACGGTTTTTATATTGATAATCCGTATCATTGGGGAGGGGTAGTTTCTATATTCGACCCAAAAATGGTAGAAACAGCTACGCTCTCTCATGGCGTGTTCCAGACGCGCTACGGCTACAGTTCATCCGGCCTTTTGGAAGTTGAATCCAAACACGCGGCGCGCGATTATGCGGAGATAGAGACGGGCATTTCTACAAGCGCGCTGCACGTTTATTTTTCTACGCCATTAAAAACCAAAGATGCCTCGCAGGACGGCGGCTTTTCGTTTTTTGGAAAGATAACGTATTGGGACGGCTTTGTTGGTCTTGTAAAATTGCTTTCAAATTCAATTGAGGCGTTTGATGTAATAGACGCCGTTAAAACCGCTCCGTATATTCAATGCGCCGGTTTTAATTTTAATTACCGCTGGAGTTCAAATTTAGAAGCAATTATAAACGCATATACAGGCAACGACGGCGTAGAGATTGAATATAAAAAAGGGCAGAGCGCCGCCGCGGTTTTTGATAACGAAATGGAGTATAGCTGGAATAATTTAATTGCGTTTTTTTCTACTCAAATTAATTTTAATCCGCTTAACAATCTGCTTTTGCGGAGTTCTTTAGGCGGCTCTTTTAATAAATCTGTATATTCGATGCTTCTTACCGAAAGCGACGGCAAACCGCTGGAAGACAAGATTACATATCCTGTGTATAACGGGCAGTTTAGATTTGAGCTTGATTGGCAGGCTGCGGAAAATTTTGTTTTTAACGCCGGCGTTGAAGAGGTTTACCACGCATGGCAAATTGATTACAAAAACAATATTTATATATATCTCCCAAATGGAAATAACAACATGCTTATAAGCTATCCTCTATATTCTCCGGATGTTAACAATCAGGGCTGGTTTAGTTCGGCATGGACGGCGTTAAATTATGAATCAAATCAAAAAAAAATCAGCGCCGAAGCCGGAATACGGATTGATCATCTTTATTTTATAAACACAGATTTCAACGCAGCGCCGCCGCCGGTTTTTAACCCAAGATTCAATATAAAATACCATGCGTTTTCCGGCGAAAAAATTGAATCGCTTACTCTAAGCGCAGGAAGCGGGCTGTTTTCGTCAATTACAAACGAACTAACGCTTGCCAGCAGCAAAAACGCCCTAAGCGGCATCAAGCAGCAGCAGGCCTGGACAAATGTGCTTGGAATTAATGCCGCTTTTAATTCATCATTAAGCGCCAATGTAGAGTTTTATTATAAATATGTTTTTAACAGAACTTACAGCAATATTGTTATAATAAACGACGGGAGTAATCAGGTTGGAAATGAATATTATTTTGACGGCAGAGGCCATGTAGGAGGAATTGATATACTTTTACAAAAAAAAGCTGGGCGCGCTACCGGATGGATTTCGTATTCATTTAATATAGCGCGTTATAATAACCCTGAAGGCACGCGGGCGTTTCCAGACGCCGCTATTGACAGTAATGAATGGTATTATCCACAATATCACAGGTTCCATAACCTTAACCTTATTTTAAATTTAAAACTGTTTTCCGCTTTTAGTTTATTTACGCGCCTTGGATTTGCTTCCGGCGTCCCGCTAATCGAACACAATAAATCAAGGCCGCTTTTATACATCCCTACAGGGACATACAGGTATTATGATTATTCACGCTATTCCGATACGCTTAGAAATGTTTATAGCATTCCTCTGGATATAAAACTTTCGTATAATTTTTATAAAAAAAACGGCAAAACACAGGGCGAAGTTTATATCGCTATAGGCAACGCGCTTGTTATGATAATGCCAAAAAACGATACGCGGGTAATGAACAGCTATACAGGAGCGCTTGAAGAACCAAAAGACAAACCGCTTTATGAACTGCCTGTTCCAATGGTATCGTTTGGTTTTAGATGGATGTATTAGTCTTAAATCTGTCAGGCAGGCAGAAACTTAAATGGCAGCGTTTTTTATGCTGTTATATTTTGAATAAGGTTCCGTTTATAATTTTATAAAGGAGATATATGGCGGCAATAATGCTTCAGGGTACCGGTTCCGATGTAGGCAAATCGGTTTTGGTTGCGGGCCTGTGCAGGATTTTTTCCAACATGGGAATTAAAGTATGCCCTTTTAAACCTCAAAATATGTCCAATAACGCCGCTGTAGCTATTGAAGGTGGCGAAATTGGGCGCGCTCAAAGCTTGCAGGCGGCGGCCTGCCGCGTAAAACCAAGTGTTCACATGAACCCTGTGCTGTTAAAGCCGCAGTCCAATACGGGGGCGCAGATTATTGTTCATGGAAAGCCGCGTGGAACCTTGCTCGCTCAAAATTTTAATACCGAAAGAATTTCACTTCTAAATGAAGTAATGCAGTCGTTTGAGTGCCTTAAAAAGCAGAGCGATATTGTTGTGGTTGAAGGCGCCGGAAGTCCGGCCGAAATTAACCTGCGAAATGGTGATATTGCCAACATGGGTTTTGCAAAGCCGGCTGGAGTTCCTGTAATTCTTGTAGGCGATATAGACAGAGGCGGCGTTATAGCCTCTTTGGTTGGGACAAAAGCGGTGCTTGACCCTTCTGATGCGGAAATGATAAAGGGTTTTATAATCAACCGTTTTAGAGGGCGTGTAGAACTTTTTGAAGACGGTTACAGGGCCATAGAACGGCAAACAGGCTGGCGTGGTTTTGGAATAGTGCCATGGATGGCTGTCGCAAGAAGCCTGCCTGCGGAAGACGCCGTAGCGGAGGATTTGCAAAAGAGCGGAGTAATTACCATTGCGATTCCTGTTATGCCGGCAATTTCAAACCATGACGATTTTGACGCGCTTGAATCTGAAGAATCTGTGCGGCTTATAAGGGTTCGTCCGGGCGAAACGCTGCCTGCACAGGCGCGCCTTGTTATTCTGCCCGGCAGCAAGGCTACAATAAGCGATTTAATGTTTTTTCGCGCTCAGGGCTGGGATATTGACCTTTTGGCGCATATAAGGCGCGGAGGTTTTGTGCTTGGCATTTGCGGGGGCTATCAAATTCTTGGCAAAACCATTTCAGACCCGAATGGAGAAGAGGGAAAGGCCGGAGTTACAAAAGGACTGGGACTTCTAAATGTGCATACGGTGCTTAACGCGGATAAACGTGTAACCGAAGTTTCCGGAGTTAGTTTGAAATATGGCGATTCGTTCCGCGGTTATGAGATTCATCATGGGCAAACAGAGCTTGAAAGCGGAGTTAGCGCGTTTCTTAAGCTTTCAACAGGAGAGCTTGACGGAGCGCTTAGCGATAATGGCCGTATAGCCGGATGTTATATTCACCGTTTGTTTGACGCGCCGGAGTTTAGAGCGCGGCTGCTTGGAACGCTTGGCGCCGCTTCCAGCGGTTTTGACCAAAACGAGCGGGTGGAAACGGCGCTGGACGCCATTGCCTCTGAACTTGCCGCGCATCTTGACATTGACAGCCTGCTTAAAGTTGCTAAAATCTGATAACGGTGTTTTAGCCGGCTGCAACCGTCCGGTTACTGTCGCGGCTCCTCATGCTGCAGCCGTCCGGTTACGAGCGCGGCTCCTCATGCGAAGGCGGAATGTGAAGGCTTGACTACAAAGAAGCGCGCAGAGTAGTATGTTTTCATTATGGAAAGTATAGATGTTGGTGTTCTTTCGGTATTACCGCCTGTAATAGCCATAGCCTTGGCATTAATTACTAAAGAAGTTATTTTTTCGCTTGTTTTGGGAATACTTTCCGGAGCGGCGATTTATAGTTTTGCGTCTGGCGGTGGTATTATCGGCGTTTTTACTACAACCACAGACTTGATGATTTCCAAAGTCGCGGATGGCG
Organism: Spirochaetaceae bacterium; assembly: GCA_031256815.1. GTDB lineage: Bacteria > Spirochaetota > Spirochaetia > Treponematales > Breznakiellaceae > JAIRPU01. The sequence goes on along the minus strand of JAIRPU010000175.1, from coordinate 4,628 downwards.
ATAATGCTGCGATGATAATTTTTCTCGCGCTTTTGGGGGCGCTTGTGGCGCTTATTACACGCGCCGGAGGCTCACGCGCTTACGGTATTTGGGCGTCCCGTAAAATAAACAATTCGCGCAGCGCGAGTTTGGTTACCGCTTTGCTTGGACTTCTTATTTTTATAGATGATTATTTCAATTGTTTAACCGTGGGTACTGTTATGCGCCCTGTAACGGACGCGCAAAAAATTTCGCGTGAAAAACTGGCATACATCATAGACGCCACAGCCGCGCCCGTATGCATTATCGCGCCGATTTCGTCCTGGGCGGCATCCGTAATTTCATACTATCCTACAGAAACCGGCATAACCGGCATGGAGGCGTTTATAGGCGCTATTCCAATGAATCTTTACGCGGTACTTACGCTTTTTATGGTTTTTTATCTTGGACTGCGAAAAAATGGAGATTATGGCCCAATGCGCGCCGCGCAGAACAGGGCAATGACAACCGGTGTTGTAGAATCTCCTGGAGAAAGTTCCAGCGGCGGAGAAATCAATGCGATGGAGACGTCCTCGCGGGGCAGGGTAACAGATCTTTTGATTCCGGTAGCGTTTCTTGTTGTATTTTCTGTTTTTGCTATGCTTTGGTACGGCGATTACTGGACGCCGCTGGAAGATGGTTCAAGAAAAACGCTTTTTGATGCGTTTGGAGATACTTCCGCCGGTTTTGCCCTCGCTTTAGGAGCCTTTGGAGCGTTGTTTGTTGCGTTCTTTATGTTTGTTCCGCGTTCTCTTATCAGCTTTAAAGAGTTTTTTGCCGCTACAGGTCAGGGAATAAAATCTATGACCGGCGCTATTGTTATACTTACACTGGCCTGGACAATAAGCGGAGTTTGCAGAGACCTTCTTGAAACAGGACGTTATGTAGCAGGAATTGTGGAAGCTTCAAAGCTCCCTGTAGCGCTTATTCCGGCGATAATGTTTGCAGTTGCCGCGGCGCTATCTTTTTCAACCGGTACCGCATGGGGCACATTCGGTATTCTTATTCCAATAACAATAAATATTTGCGATATAGTAGCGCCGCATCTTTCGATTATAGCGCTGTCTTCTGTTATGGCCGGCTCTGTTTTTGGCGACCATTGCTCGCCAATTTCGGATACAACCATACTTTCATCTACAGGAGCGCAGTGTAATCATATTGAACACGTTTCAACTCAAATTCCCTATGCGGTAACGGTTGCCTCTGTTTGTGTTATAAGCTACATCGTTTCGGGCATTGTAGCGCCGCTTGGTTTTGGAATGAGCATATTGATTACTTTGCCTCTGGCGCTTTTACTGCTTTTAGCGGCGCTTCTGATTTTACCAAAAGTGTGGGTGTCAAAAAAAAATTGATTACGGCGGATAAAAATGGATAAATCCGCTATAATAAAAACGGCGTCGTTAATTTCGCTTTTCGGCAATTTTGTGCTTGCCATAGCAAAGATTAGCGTTGGAATTATTTCCGGCAGTATGGCCGTTATAGGCGATGGCATAGATACTTCTGTTGATGTGCTTATCTCCATAATGACTCTGTTTGTGGCTGTGGTTATAGCGCGTCCCGCAGACAAGGAACACCCTTACGGGCATGGACGCGCCGAAACTATAGCAACGGTTGGGCTCTCTTTTGTTTTGTTTTTTGCCGGCCTACAGCTTGTTTTCAATTCCGGCAGGTTTTTAATTTCAGGCGAGCATCGCCAGGCACCGTCTTTGCCGGCAATTTTTGTTACAATTATATCAATAGCTGTAAAGTTACTGCTTGCGTTAAATCAGTATATCATGGGAAAGAAAGCGCGCAGCGCAATGCTAAAGGCGAATGCGCAAAATATGACGGCTGACGTTGTTGTTTCCGGCGCCGTTCTTGTTGGAATTACGCTTTCTATTTATTTTGATATTGGCGCGATAGATGCCGTTGCCGCGCTTTTTGTTGGATTTTGGGTTATAAAAGCGGCGGTATGCATATTTCGTGAAGCAAATACCGAGCTTATGGATGGCTGTTCCTGCGAAGAACAGTACAAAGTGATTTTTGAAGCGGTGCGTTCTGTAGATGGCGCATGGAATCCGCACAGGACAAGAATCAGGAGCATTGCCGGTTTTTTGGATATTGACGTTGACGTGGAGGTTGACGGAGCGCTTACAGTGCGGGAAGCGCATGATATATCAATAAAAATTGAAACTGCAATTCGTGAACGTGTAGAAAATGTATTCGATGTAATGGTGCATATTGAACCTTATGGCGAAATGAATCAGCGTGAAAGCGAAGCTTACGGGCTTTCTGAATCGGCATTGGAAAAATAATGTTAAATCAGCTTGTTGTACTTATGATAGGGGATGTTACAGGCGAAGCCGGAATTTACGCGCTTAAAAAACGCCTGGCGGATTTAAAACATGATTTTGAAGCGGATTTAGTTGTTGTAAATGGGGAAAACGCAGCGGAAGGATACGGTTTAAACGAGCAATGCGCAAAACAAATCTTTGATTCCGGCGCGGATGTAATAACATCCGGAAACCATATTTGGGAAAAACGTGATTTTCTTGATTATATGCAAAACGAGTCGAGAATACTTCGTCCGGCAAACTATCCTGAGGGCGCTATGGGCAGAGGCAGCATAACGCTTGAAAAAAAAGGAGTTCTGCTGCGTATTATAAATCTGCAGGGACGCGAATTTATGGCGCCTATAGACTGCCCTTTTCGTAAATTTGATGAGATAACCAATGTTAAAGAGCCAAAAGCCATAAATATTGTTGATTTTCATGCCGAATCCGGCCGCGAAAAAGAGGCTTTTGCTTTTTATATTGATGGAAGGGCCGCGGCGCTTGCCGGAACTCATACTCACGTACAAACCGCAGACGAACGTGTTTTGCCTTGCGGTACAGCCTATATATCGGATTTGGGAATGACAGGAAGCGGCAACAGCGTTATTGGGATGAACAGCGCTATCTGCCTTGAACGGACACGGACTCAGGTTTTTTACAAACTTGAATGTGCAGTCTCTGACCCTGCGATACAGGGAGCGCTTATACGAATAAACACTGAAACAGGCAATGCGGCTTCGATTGAACGGCTTTCGCTGCTCTGCTAATATTCAGCATGATAAAACAGCCGGTAGAAACGTTTGGCTTCGGCATTTATATCACATTTAAATATATCAGGGTAAAGTAAATTCCCAAGCCATTTAATGCCTATAAGCCTGTTTATGGAAGGAGGGCGGCCGACCCAGTTCCAGGGTTGCTGTGGAATATCGTAAACACGCCCCTTCTGTACGGCGGGAAGCGCCTGCCAGCCTGGGTCAGCTTTAACTTCGTTCGTGCTTGCGCCGGCTCCAAGAATTATAACATCGGGATTCCAAATAAAAACCTGCTCCAAAGATACCGGCTGCATACCGCCCGGCGGTTCATGGTTAAAATCCACCGCATTGACGCCGCCTGCATAATCTATTACATCGGAATGAACTGAACCCTGGGCATTGGTACGGAGTCCTCCTTTGCCTTCTCCCATATAAACAGAAAGCTTCGCTTTTTCAGGGATAGCAGCGCGGCAAGCTGCGGCATATTCAAAAGTTTCGTCAATGTAAGCCGCCAATTCCGCGGCAGCCTTCTCTTCTCCCAGAAGATCGCCCAAAGCACGGTAGGCGCCGCTCATTGTTTCCAGAGTTGCCTCTATAAATACAACCGGAATTCCAATTTGCGCAGAAAGTCCGTCCATATCGGAATGAATGTTTGGCTTTGCTTCACCCAAATCTATGAGCAAATCAGGCTTTGCCGCAATTACCGCCTCAAGGTTCATCGTAACGTTTCGTCCGTAAAACTGTCCGAATGTAGGTTTATCCCAGTATTTTTGGGGGATATAACGTTTTTGTTCTTCGCTGAATGAATTTGACCATCCTATAATCCTGTCCGGACAGAGCGAGTATAAAATGATTTGGGCAAGCGGCCCTGAAGGAGCTATCCTTTCAATTTTGACAGGCAGCGTAACTTCACGTCCAAGCGAGTCGCTCCACACTCTTGTTGCAGTCTCCGAAACTGGTTTTTTTCTTGCGCACGAAGCGGCAAATACGCATATAAGCGCCATAAAAACCAACAGAGCTTTTGCGCCAAATATAGAGTATTTTATTTTTTTCATAACCGTATTATTTAATAAAACAAATTGTTTGTCAACACAATTCAGGTTATTAACAGCAATTCCGAATTTGAGAAAAATGATGAAGCGGCGCGGTTTAATATATGCGTTTATGATGTTTTGGGCGCATTTTTGTCTCCGGCAAAAGCGCGGTCGCCTGTGGCGGCCTCAATCGGCAGCTGGCGAAACCGCACGCGGTTTCGCTGGTCGTGCGCCGCCAAATCGCGTCTGCGGTGTGGCGGCCGTTGTCCCCCCGGCCTGCGCGCTGCGCAGGCCGGGGCTGGCGATAAAGCGCGAAGCGCGGCGGCTGGTGGTGGAAGCGCGCTTCGCGCGGCTTTGTCGACAAGCCCGCGGCCGGCCGTCTTATGCGCTGCATCTGCGCCGTTTTGCGCAGTCGCAGCGGCTTGAGGTGTGTGCGGCGTGCCGACTGACGGTGTTCCCCGGCCTGCGCACGCGCAGGCCGGGGCGTTAGGTGGGAGAGCGGCGGTATGCTT
>JAIRPU010000133.1 GCA_031256815.1 Spirochaetaceae bacterium | reverse complement strand
CCGCCCAAATCGTAAACGGCAATGGTCTTCTCTTTTTTTTGGTCTTGTTTATAGCCAAACGCCAGGCTCGCGGCGGTAGGTTCGTTGATTATTCGCTTTACATCAAGCCCCGCTATTCGTCCGGCATCTTTTGTCGCCTGCCGCTGTGCGTCATTAAAATAAGCCGGCACTGTTATTACCGCTTCGGTAACCGGTTCGCCAAGGTAGTCTTCGGCGGTCTTTTTCATTTTTTGCAGCGTTATGGCAGAAATTTCAGGCGGCGAGTATTTTTTTCCGTTACACTCTATACGCACATCATCGCCCTGCTCGTTTACCTTGTAGGGAACAAGTTTCATTTCGCCTGAAACTTCGGAAAAACGGCGTCCCATAAAGCGTTTTACTGAAAAAATCGTGTTTTCGGGGTTGGTTACCATCTGATTTTTTGCCGGAAGCCCCACAAGCTGCTCGCCTGTGGCTTTAAATCCGACTATAGATGGCGTCGTTCGACCGCCTTCCGCATTCTGAATAACGACCGGCTCTCCGCCCTCAAGTACAGCCACACATGAATTCGTGGTTCCCAGGTCAATTCCAATAATTTTACCCATTTTTATCTCCTAATTTTTTATAATATTGAATTGAGTGGTTAGCGGGGAGTGAAAAGTAAAACCATTTACCGGCGCCACACTTCACTCCTCGCGCCCCACTATTCAGGCATTAGCACTTTTACCTTAGCTGTTCTTATAATACGCTCTTTTAACATATAACCTTTCATAAAATCTTCCTGCACAACGGCTTCTTTAATATCAGAAGATTTTTCCATCATTACCGCCTCATGCCGCACAGGGTCAAATGGCGCATCTTTTGAATCAAAACGCTTTAGTCCCCATTTGTTTTCCAGTGTTTGATTCAAACGCTGTTCAATCATTTTTACACCGTCTCGAAAAGCGGTAAAATCCGTTGCTGTTTTGGAAGAATCATCAACGGCCTTAAATGCCCGTTCAAAATCATCAAGCACTGGAATAATGTCCAAAAGGAGATTCTGATTTGCAAAATCAATCGCTTCCTGCTTCTCTTTTTGCATTCGTTTGCGAAAATTTTCAAAATCCGCCACCTTACGCAGGTACTGTTCCGAAAGTTCCGCACATTTTGCGGTAAGTTCGGCAATTTTTATGGCGCTGTCTTCTTCCTGCGAATCTTCCGCGCAGCTTCCCGCTTCCGCAGCGCCGCCATTCTCAGCGCCACTTTCCTGAAGCGCCTCTTCATTTATGGTTTTTTTTTCTGAAGCGCCGACTGGATTTTCCGCATCCGCATATTCCGTTGAAGCGCTGACTTCGTCCTGCACGTCCTTTTCGTCCATTCCTAAATTTCCTAAAATATTTTGTAATGTTTCATTTATAATTGTACTATAATAAAAAACACAAAAAAAAGTCAATAACTTTAGTGCCGGCGGCGTGTAAAAAAAAATGAATAATAGAGCTTAACTTTTTAGCAAAAAACGCCGATAATTGGTTGAGGATTTATAAAAATGAAAACAAGGCGTTTACAGCAGATTATTCGCGGTTTCATAGTAACGGTTTTTTTTACAGCTTCACTGTTCTTTGTTTATTCAAACAGAGTGCTTTTGGCGGAAGAACCGGCAGGAATCATTGCGCAGGCAAAGGCAAAGGCAAAACAGCCAACAAAACGCAGTTTAAAAAGTGCGAAGACTGTTCCCGAACGCCTTGGAGTACTAATTGAAACAGGTAAGCAGGAAGAAGCAAAAACTCTTTTTGTTAATTCTATGAATCCTGGCGATGTTTCGCCTGACGGCAAAAACGCGCTGCACTATGCTGCAGCGGCGAAAAACACCGAACTTGCCGATTTTTTTGTAAAATTGGGCGCTTCCGTTATGACTGCCGACAACGAGCATAACACGCCCCTTAACATAAGCGCCTCTTTGGGCGACTCAAAAACAGCGGCTGTTTTTGTCAATAACGGCGCGTACATTCACAACAGGAATAACGCCGGAGAAACTCCCGCATTACTCGCCATAAATCCGCAGAATTCGGGTCTTCTTACGGCGATTCTTACAAGTACTTCGCTTGTTTCTGTAGATGAAGACGGCAAAACGATTCTTCATCTTGCTATAGAAAAAGAAAACCAGACGGCCGTAGAAACGATTATCCGCGCCGCGCGGGACGCCCGCGGGGCTGTTCTGCAAAATTTGCTGGGCATACGCGACAAAGCCGGGCAAAACCCGCTTGACGACTGTTTTTCGAACCGCACTTCAAACACTGCGGCGTCTATTTCGGTTTCGCTTATAAATGCCGGCGGCTCGTCCAGCGATGGTTTTTTTGCGATTTTCGCGCCGGCGGTGCGTATATTAAACTACAATTTACGCTCTTCGGCAGGATTACCCCCGCTGAATTATGCGGTGCGCGAACGCTACACAGGCTGGACAAATTATCTGCTTGAAAAACGCGCCGACCCAAACATAAAAAGCACGGCGGGCGATACCCCGCTTATCGAGGCGGCACGGACAGGCGATATTGAAGCCATGCGCGTTTTGCTGCGTTTTGGCGCGCAGGTAAACACGCAGGACGCGCAGGGAAATACGGCAATGCACGTAGCAATTCCGCCGGAAGCGCACCGTAACGCGCTTAGTCTGTTGCTGGAAAATAACGGAAACCCCAATATCCGTGATATGCGCGGGGATTCACCTTTGCATATCGTTGTTGACCTTGACCGTCCGCCGGATGTGCTGGAAGTGCTTCTTGCCGCAAGAGCGGATGTTTCAATTCATAACATTGACGGCAAAACGCCGTTGTTTATAGCCGTTGAAAAAAACCGCTCTGCGCTTATTCCATTGCTTTTAAGCTACCGTTCCGATATTTTTGCGGCAGACAATGCCGGCGTTACCCCGTTTGAACAGGCCTTAAAAACCAACAGTCCGGCGCTGGATCAGCTTATTACTCCGGAAACGGTTATGCAAAGCGATAATGGCGGCAATACGATACTTATTTCGGCAGTTCGCCTTAGGGCAAGCGCCGATGTTGACAGGCGTATTCTGGACAGGCAAAGCGCGGTAAACATTGTAAACGCCAGAAACCAGGAAGGCGATACTGCGCTGCACATTGCCGTACGTCAAAATGATTCTGCGGCAGGCGAGCTTTTTATCTCGCGCGGGGCAGATATATTTTTGCAGAACGCCAAAGGCGAAAGCCCGCTTTCGCTTACGTTTTATACAAAAGGCGGCGTTAGGGAATGGATGTTTGTTCCAGCCGTTTTAAACGCGAAAGACGGGCAGGGGCGCACGATTCTTCATCTTGCAGCCGAATGGAAACTTGACCAGTCTATTCCGGTTATAGTATCAAAGGGCGCAGTTGTAGACGCGCAGAATTCGCTTGGTGAAACGCCGCTTTTTATAGCGGTTCGTTTTGATTCGGCTTCGACTATCCGCGCTCTTTTACAGGCGGGAGCGAACTTAAACGGGCGTGATTCGCTTGGAAACACGGCGCTGCACGCGGCGGTGCGCTACGAAGCGCTGTCCGCGGCGGAAGCGCTTATTAACGCGCGAATCGATATAAACGCATACAACCTTGGCGGCAACACGCCGCTTCATGACGCGGTTAGGCTTGGCAAATTTTCGCTGGCAAACCTCTTTGTGCAGCGCGGCGCAAATCTTGAATTGCGCGATTCCAACGGGAATACCCCGCTTGCGCTTGCGATTTTGGAAGGTAATTTGCGCATGGCAGAATATCTTGTCCGGAATGGTGCCGATGTTCAGACGCGCAACAGCAGCGGTTCAACGCCGCTTTTGACGGCTGTTCAGGATGAACGAAGCGACCTTGTTGCGCTGCTTATTGAAAACGGCGCTCAGATTCACGCTCAGAATGCCGCAGGTGTAAGTCCCTTTATGGCGGCGCTTAATGTTTCTCCGCGAATAGTGCTTTCGCTGCTTTCAAAAGGGCGCGACCAAACCGATAACGAAGGCCGTTCGCCGCTTCATATAGCGATTGCAGCCAAAAAAAGCGAGCAGGAAATAGAGGCGATAGCCGGCTGGGTCGGCACAAAACAACTCTCTGTTGTTGACCGTGAAGGGCAGACTCCGCTGCGTTATGCGGTGAACAATGGCAACTGGGAAGCGGCAAAGTTTTTAACAGACCAGGGGTCAAATGTATTTTCTGTCGCCATGGATGGCCGCACTCCGGCTGATGTTGCGTTCTCTTATGGAAACAAAGATGCAGTCCGGGCGCTTTTTGGCGGCAAATCGGTTTCCGCTACAGACCAGTCTGGAAATACGCCGCTGCATTATGCGGCGCGGCAGGGCTCTGCGGATATTATTTCGTTTTTGCTTGACTTGGGCGCGCAGCGCAGCGCGCATAACACTGCCGGCGAAACACCGGCGGATATAGCAATACGCTGGGGGAATACAGAAGCCGCAAACTTACTTAGGTAGTTATGGGAATTCATGATTATATAGCCTCTCTTGAAGTATGCGATAGCATAGATTTTGAACTTTATAACAAATATAATGTAAAGCGCGGCCTTAGAAACGCGGACGGCACAGGCGTGCTTGTTGGGCTTACCCGTGTTGGCGAAGTTCACGGTTATATGACAAGCGAAGGCGAAAAGGTTGCCGTTGACGGCAAGCTTTTTTATCGCGGTTACGATGTGGAAGAGCTGGTTGCAGGCTGTGTTGCAGACGGCCGTTATGGTTTTGAAGAAACTGTCTATCTGCTTCTCTTTGGAGAACTTCCAAGTAAAATTCAGCTTGAACGCTTTTGCGAGCTTATGGGTTCCGTTCGCGGGCTGCCAGAGCGTTTTTCCGAAGATTCTATAATGCGCCAGCCTTCCCGCGATATAATGAACAAACTTGCGCGTTCTGTACTTACCCTTTATTCTTACGATGAAAACCCGGAAGACCGTTCGCCGGAAAATGTGCTAAAGCAGTGCGTTGAACTAATATCCCGTTTTCCGGCGATTATTGCCTATGCATACCGCGCAAAAGCGCATTATTTTGACAACAAAAGCCTTATTATACACCAGAACGATTCTTCTCTTTATACAGCGGAATCTATTTTAAGTTTGATGCGCCGCGACAGGCAGTTTAGCCGGCTTGAAGCCGAAATTCTTGACCTTATGCTGATTCTTCATGCTGAACACGGCGGCGGCAATAATTCAACCTTTGCCGTTCATCTTGTTACCAGCGCCGACACAGATACATATTCGGCAATTTCCGCCGGTATTGCTTCGCTAAAAGGCACAAAACATGGCGGAGCAAACGCAAAAGTGATGGGCATGATGGCCGAAATTGAACGTAATGTTGAACAATGGGATGACGAAGTTCAAGTGCGGGACTATCTTGAAAAAATTTTAAAGCGCGAAGCTTACGATGGCAGCGGGCTTATATATGGAATGGGGCACGCGGTTTATACAAAATCTGACCCAAGGGCGCTGCTTTTGCGCGAAAAAGCGGCGGATTTAATCATAGAAAAACCTCAATTTTTACCTGAATACCGGCTTTACCGCATGGTAGAACGCCTTTCGCCAGATTTAATACGCGGCATAAAAAAACGCGAAAAAGAAATCTGCGCAAATGTAGACTTTTATTCCGGCCTGGTTTACAAAATGCTCGACATACCGGCCGATTTATACACACCGCTTTTTGCGGTAAGCCGTGTTGCGGGCTGGTGCGCGCATCGTTTGGAAGAGCTTATATCGGGCAGGCGTATAATACGCCCTGCCTATAAATGCGTCCAGAGCCACACTCCCTACACGCGCCTTAAAACACGCTAGAAACCGCGCAGGTTAAACTTTAATTTGTTCAAGTCCAAGCGTGGCAAGCATAATCGCTTTTATCGTATGCTTTCGGTTTTCCGCCTCGTCCCAAACACGGCTTTGCGGCCCGTCAATAACCTGGTCTGTAACTTCTTCACCGCGCACCGCCGGCAGGCAGTGTAAAAATATGGTGTCGTCACGGCCTGTTTTAGTGAGCAGTCCGTTGTTTACCTGGAAGGGGGAAAGCATACGCCTGCGTTCTTCGCGCAGCGCTTCTTCTCCCATGGATACCCAAACATCAGTATAAATTGCGTCCGCGCCTTCTACAGAGCCTCCAATTTTAAGACTTGCGGAAGACTGCCAGAGTTTTTTTAGCTCAGCTTCGTTTGGCCGCAGCTCTTTTGGAGCGCAAAGGGTAAAGTTTATGCCAAGTTTTCCGCAAAGCACAAGCAGAGAGCGCGCAATATTGTTTCGTCCATCACCTACAAAACAGAGGGTTCGTCCTTTAAGCTCGCCAAACTCTTCTTCCATAGTCATTACATCGGCCAGCGCCTGTGTCGGGTGGAATTGGTCTGTAAGCCCGTTGTAAACCGGTACGCCGGAATAACGGGCGAGCGATTCGGCAGTGCTTTGCTTAAAACCGCGGAATTGAATCGCGTTAAACATACGCCCAAGCACCCTTGCCGTATCTTCAACACTCTCTTTTGCGCCAAGCTGAATATCGTCCGTAGAAAGGAACACAGGATGACCGCCTTCTTCGCCAACGGCGGTTTCAAACGCGCATCTTGTCCGCGTTGAGCGTTTTTCAAAGAGCAGGGCAACAGTAATTCCTTTAAAACGTTGTTTTTGCTCGTGTTTTTCGGCTTTTACACGGCGCGAAAGCGCAATTAAAGCGCGAATTTCATCTTCTTTCCAATCAAGCCAAGTTAAAAGTGAGCGTCCCTTAAAATCATACATATTTGCCTCCATTAGCTTTAATCTTCGAATACGGCGCCGTTTGCGGCGGAACCGACCTGTTTTGCGTAACGTTCAAGATAGCCTCCATAAGTTTTTTGTGCGGGCGGCGTCCAGCGCGCGCGTCTGCTTGCCAGTTCGGAAGATGGAAGTTTGACGTTTATTTTGCGGCCTGGAATATCAATTTCGATAATATCTCCTTCTTTGATTAAGGCAAGCGGGCCGCCTGCGGCAGCCTCAGGCGAAATATGCCCTATGGCCGCGCCTTTGGTAGCGCCGGAAAAACGCCCGTCTGTAAGCAGCGCGCATTTGTCGTCCAGCCCCATGCCGGCAAGCGCCGCCGTTGGCGCAAGCATCTCTTTCATTCCAGGGCCGCCCTTGGGACCTTCGTAACAAATTACGATAACGTCTCCGGCTTTAATTTTACCGCCTGTTATAGCCGTAAACGCGGCATCTTCGCCGTTAAAAACACGCGCAGGGCCGCTATGGTTAAGCATTGACGGTGAGACCGCGCTTTGTTTTACCACACAGCCGTCCGGCGCTACATTTCCCCAAAGCGCGGCAAGTCCGCCTGTGGGCGTGTAGGGGTTTTCTATTGGACGTATAACTTCGGGATTGTAATTTTTGGCATTTTTAATAACATCGAGTAAAGTTCCGCCGACGGTACAAACGTCTGTGTGTATAAGTGATTTTTTTGCGAGTTCGGCAAGCACCGCGCTTACCCCGCCGGCGCGGTGGAGTTCTTCTATTGGGGTATCGCTTGCCGGAGCGAGCCTGCAAAGGTTGGGCGTTATTGCGCTAACCTTGTTTAACAGTTCAAGCCCGAATTTGAAGCCCGCTTCTCTGGCGATTGCCGGCAAGTGCAGCGCGGTATTTGTTGAACAGCCAAGCGCCATATCAAGCGCAAGCGCGTTCATAAACGCTTTTTCTGTAAGAATTTCACGCGGGCGCAGATTCTTTTTTAGCGTTTCAACGGCAAGCATCCCCGTCTTTTTTGCCAGTCTTAACCTTTCGGCAAATACTGCCGGCGCCGTTCCGTTACCCGGCAGGGCAAGCCCAAGCGCCTCCGTTACACAGTTCATTGAATTGGCTGTGAACATTCCAGAGCAAGAGCCGCAGCCCGGGCAGGCGTTTTCTTCAAGTTCAAACAGTTCTTCTTCGTTCATTTTACCGGCGGAAACCGCGCCAACCGCTTCGAACATTGTGGTTAAAGTAAGCGTTTTTCCGCTGCGGCTTTTACCGGCAAGCATAGGCCCGCCGGACACAAACACAGAAGGAAGGTTGAGCCTTGCTGCGGCCATTAACATACCGGGAACAATTTTATCGCAATTTGGAATAAAAATTAGCGCGTCAAATGCATGGGCCATAGCCATACACTCAATTGAATCGGCTATTAGCTCTCTTGTTACAAGTGAGTAACGCATACCGCTGTGTCCCATCGCAATGCCGTCGCAAACGCCTATAACCGGGAAACGCACAGGAACTCCGCCGGCAAGCCGGACGCCATCCGCCGCCGCCGCCGCGACTCTGCCCAAATGGCTGTGACCCGGCACAATTTCGCTTTCCGCTACGGCAATTCCTATAAGAGGCCTTTCAAACTCCTCTTCAATAAAACCAAGCGCTTTGAATAAAGAACGGTGAGGCGAACGCGCCGTTCCTTTTTTTACATTATCACTGTGCATAATGTTTTAAACATAGCATAAGAAACATTCAAAAGTCGAGCCTTCGCTTTGACGCTTAAGCAATTATAAATTTGAAAAATTATAAA
>JAIRPU010000097.1 GCA_031256815.1 Spirochaetaceae bacterium | reverse complement strand
TTATACGCTTTTGCCGTATTGAATAAAATTTTATTCCAATACTGGTTTGAAAGAAATGCCCTGCGTGTAACAATGTCGTCAATTCTGCCTGCCCGGCGCTGCAGGCGTTTAAATGCCATGCTGATAGCAGTGTTCCTGTCTACTTCCGAGGAGCTTGATTCGTTTAGAACACGATAGTTTGCAAAGAAGTAAAACGGCGCATTCGGGTCATAATCGCTAAAACGTTCATCGCGCATAATCTGCGACATTGCGTGGATAGATTCTTCCACCGCTCCGCTTTTTAATCGGCACATGGCGAGAGAACGCCAAACGGTACACATACGCGTCCAAAATTCACCATGTGTAAACTCCAGAAGTTCGCATTGCGAAAAACCGCTTTCCCAGTCGGGCTGTTCAAGAAATAAAAATTTTTCTTCAGGAAGATTTTGCAAAAAACTTTCAGAAAGCTCCACTGTTTTTTTATAGTCCCCAACCAGATAGGATGCCTCAAGTTCAAAAAGTTTTCCGTCTGCGTTAAGAGAGGCCGGTTTTTCCGGCAGACATTCATACAAATAAAGTTCTGTTCTAAAAACCCACGCATTAAGAGTTGTAATAAATTGACGCGGGACTTCTTCTTCGCTGCTTTCAAGCATAGCTTTAAAAACCGAAAGCGCGGATTTATAATTACCCATTTCAAAATAATAACGGCCAAGCACAAATTGAGAGCGCAGCGCCCATTCAAGCCTGCCTGCAAGCCGCGCCGTATGTTCGGCAAGCTTTATCAGGCGTTCCGCTTTTGAAATATTGCCATAAATAAAATGCGCGTTTGCGGCATAATATGCAGATACACTCAATTCTTCTGAATCTTTGTTTTTTTCGGCATCGTCTATGGCAAACGAAAGATAGTCCAGCGCATCGCTTAATTCGCGTTTAGAGAGATTTACAAGCGAAAAAAGCCTGTAAACATGGGCTATTTTGGGTTTTTTAGAGCTGCTTTGGCTTATAACCATAGATTCTTTTATAGCGGCGAGCGCGGCATTTATATCATGCAAACCCATTTTATACGATGCTTCGATGGTGTAAATTTGCGATTTATATATTTTTATTTGGGATTCCGGCTGGGAAAGCATACGAAATGTTTCTCTAATTTCAATTTCGCCGGCAAACAAAAGGCTGCAAAGCGCTTTAAAACAATACAGCAGCACCGGAGCGCGTGATTCACCTACAACATCTATAAAACTTCCGGCGCTAATTGCGCGTTCTATTGGCCTGTATGTATCGTTAATAATATCTGAACGCAGAGCTTCCAGCGCCAGTTCGTCTGTAATGCCGCCGCCCAGTTCGTGCAGCGCTTCGAGAAGCTGGTAACACGCGGCAATTTTACCGGACGCAAGATGAGAAAGCAGCGCTTCTTTAACAATAGATTTTATATAAATACATCTTTCGCCAAGCAGCGATTGCACTCCCTCTGTAAACCCTTCTATTTCCGGTTCAGGATTTTCGATTGAACGGATAATATTGCTTTGGTGCAGCAGTTCCAGTGTGCGCCGTACGGATTCACCGTTTTTACCGTGCGCTTCAAATAATGAAACAAAAGATTCACTTGGAAAATATTTGTAAAATAATTTGCAGGCGTATGCAATTTCCCATAAACTTGGACTTACCGCTCCGCTTGACCACTTTTGCGGCTCAAAGCCATTAAGTTCAATTATGTTGTTAAAAACAGTTTTCCATTCCGCGCTTATTGCGCCTGCGCCGCCCGGCGAGCAGGTACCGTATACAAAAAATTGCCCGCGGTTTTGTTTTATCGATTCTACGAGCAGTTCGACTATGCTTTCCTGCGCGTTTTGTATGTTTTCAAATATTAGTACCGGCGATTTTTTTGCCGCAAATGCCGCTTCGCAATAGCTTCCAAGCAGCAAATGAAAAAAACGTTTTGCTTTTTGTAAAGTGTATTTCGAGCTTTCTTCCCTAAGCCTTTCCCGCAGAAGCGGCGTTTTTAACGCGGCGGCTTCTTCGCTTATGCTGATTTTTTGTTCATTAAAAAATGTTTGTAATTTTTCTGTCCAGCTGTCCGCAAGGCAGCAAAGCCCGTTGCCGGCAGCGCCAAAACGAATAGTAAGAGGCGGGCAAAAATCGGCGCGTTCCGCGCAAAAACGGCGCAGGCTTTCGCGTTTGCCTGTGTATTGCGGACCAAGTACAAGCGTTCTTTTTGATATATCCGCATTTATTGCGGCGCGTACTTTTGAATAAAGCAGCTCGTCAGGCGCGATGTTTTTTGCGTTCCGTATTGCTTCCAGCTCCGTAAAAAGTTCGGTTTCGTTATTTATGTCAACCTCGCGCATATTTGCGCTGAACGCCGCAAAATATGTAAGCGCCTTTTGTACTGTTTTTGAACACCAAATGCCGCTTGCCTTACCGTCCGAAGGAATAGAACGCAAAACCAAGGGGATATGGTCGTCATCATCTATTTTGCTAATGACGCAGCAGTACCCATAAAGCTCTCCGGACGCTTTGCGAATCGCGGAATCCACCGCTTCTATACACGAAAGCACATCTATCCAAAACCCCATCGCGTTCTCATCAAAATCCGCAATAATGCAATGAAACGCGCTTCTTGTAACTCCGCCAGAAACCTGTACGCTTGAAATTATGGTTTTTTCGAGTTTTTCAAAGAGCTGCGGCCTTATTCTGCGTAATTGAGAATGAAACTTTATAGAAAACAACATTTGTATCATTACAGTATCCCTTTAAAGTTTCGGTGCTTTTATATAAAAACTTTAGGAAGTTAATTTAATCAAAATCAAAACAAAGCTTTTTGGCCTTAAAAAAATATTTTAAACTTGTTTTAACAAAGGGCAGTGATAATTATTTTACTTTATTTTTAACCGCAGCCTGTTTAAAACATGATGTTAAAGTTTTAATTGAGCTATTTCGTCACGCAGCGCGGCGGCCTTTTCAAATTCAAGCCTTTTTGCGTATTCAAGCATCTCGGCGTTAAGCGCCGCTATAAGTTTTTTACGTTCCGCAGGTACAAGCATATTATATGATTTTTTAAGCACTTCAATGGAAGTTTGCGCCGCCTGTTTTTCTTCTTCTACATGACGCTCCAAAATTGCCGCTACAGCTTTTTTTACCGTTTGTGGGGTAATTCCATGTTCTTTGTTAAACGCAATTTGCATTTCTCTGCGGCGTTCGGTTTCTGATATTGCAACCTTCATGGCGTCGCTTATCCTGTCCGCATACATAATTACCTTGCCTGCCGCGTTACGCGCCGCGCGTCCGATAATTTGAATTAAACTTGTAACAGAGCGCAAAAAACCTATTTTGTCCGCGTCCAGTATCGCTATAAACGAAACTTCCGGCAGGTCTATTCCTTCCCGCAAAAGATTAATTCCAACAAGAATATCAAACTGCCCCTGCCTTAGCCCCATAAGTATCTCTACACGTTCTATTGTTTCTACTTCGCTGTGAATATAACGCACTTTAAGTCCAAGTGAAATTAAATAATCGGTTAAATCTTCCGCCATTTTTTTTGTAAGCGTTAAGATAAGCGATCTTTCGCCATTTTTTATACGCGCGGATACCTCGCTGTAAATATCTTCCATTTGACCTTCGCTTGGCCGCACTTCAATTTCCGGGTCAAGAAGTCCGGTAGGTCTTATTAACTGTTCTACAACGCGCGCGCTTTCTTTTATTTCTGTTTCGCCGGGGGTTGCCGAAACATAAATTGTCTGTGCCAAAAGTTCGCGGAATTCATCGATTCTTAACGGCCTGTTATCAAGCGCGCTTGGCAGCCTGAAGCCGTAGTCAACAAGGCTTTGTTTGCGGCTTCTGTCTCCGGCAAACATTGCGCCTATCTGCGGAAGGCTTACATGGCTTTCGTCTATAAAAGTTAAATGTTCATGCGGAAAATAATCGATAAGAGTATCCGGCCTTTCTCCAGCGCTTCTGCCGGCAAGCGGCGCGGAATAATTTTCTATGCCGGGACAATAGCCCATTTCTTTTAACATTTCCAAATCGTATTCAACGCGGGTTTTTAAGCGTTCCGATTCCATAATTTTGTTTTGAGATTTTAAATCGTCAAGCCGTGTTTTTAATTCCGCTTCTATTCTAGGAACAGCATCGTCTATAAGATTTTGCGGCATAACAAATTGTTTTGCCGGATACAAAAGCGCCCTGTCCAATTCTTCAAAAACTTTTCCGGAGACAGGGTTAAAACGGCAAATACCGGCGACAGTGTCCCAGTCAAGCGAAACCCTGTAAGCGTCTTCCAGATATGCCGGAAATATTTCCAGCGTATCTCCGCGTCTTCTGAACCTGCCGCGTTCAAGAACGGCGTCGTTTCTTTCGTACTGTAATTCAATAAATCTTCGCATCAATGCGTCAACATCCAGCCGTTCGCCCCGCGCAAATGTAGCGGTCATTTTTTTGTAAATCTCCGGCGTAGCAAGACCATAAATACATGAAACAGTAGCAACAATAATTACATCTTCCCGCTCCATTAAACTTCGGGTTGCGGAAAGACGCAGACGTTCAATTTCATCATTTATGGAAGCATCTTTTTCGATGTAAAGATCTCGTGAAGCAACATAAGCTTCCGGCTGATAGTAATCGTAGTAAGAAACATAATATTCAACCGCGTTTTCCGGAAAAAAACCCTTGAATTCGCGGTAAAGCTGGGCGCTGAGCGTTTTATTATGGCTTATTATAAGAGTGGGCAGCTGCGCCTCTTCTATAATTTTTGCCATTATAAATGTTTTACCGGAGCCTGTTACTCCTTTTAATGTTTGAAACTTATCTCCGGCAAGAATACCTGAGGCAAGCGCTTTAATTGATGCCTCCTGCCCGCCTGCCGGTTCAAAAGGAGATACAACTTTAAATTTGCGCATTACCACCAGTATAGCAAAAAATTTTATATTGCCGCAACAACGCGCATAAACTTAATTGCCGGCCAATACGGCGCAGTAATTCTAAATTTGAGAAAAACTGGAACACATCCTGGGCGTAATCAATAAACGAACAGTTTAGTCATCATAACAGGATGATAATGGCCGGTGCCGTCCCACTAAACGCCGTTATTTTAACCTGCTTCTCTTTCGCGAACTTTACGGTTTTCCATTTCTTTGCTAAGGCCAAGTTCAAGAAGCTGCCCAACGTCAATAATAAGCGAAACAGAGCCGTCTCCCAAAATAGAAGCGCCGGCAATTCCAGGAGAATTTGTATACTGGTCGCGCAGAGGTTTTATAACAACATCTTCTTCGCCAATAAGGCTGTCTACCATAAAACCCATTTTCTTTTCGGCCGTGCCTACAATTACGATAAAATTATAATCATCGCGCTGTTCATTTTTTATTCCAAATAACTGGTTAAGTCTGAGCAGCGAAAGCACATCGTTTCTTATGTTAAATACCTCGTTGCTGTCTATCTGTTTAATTTCATCCGGCTTTATGCGCAGGCTTTCTATTACGCTTGTTATTGGTATTGAATATATTTCGCTGCCTACACGCACAAGCAATCCCTGTATAATGGCAAGGGTAAGCGGCAGTTTAATTATGAATGTGGTGCCTTTTCCTTTTTCGCTTTGCACGGTTACCGCGCCGTTTAATTTTTCTATCTGCCGTTTAACAACATCAAGCCCTACGCCGCGGCCTGAGATGCTTGTAATTTCTTTTGCTGTAGAAAAGCCCGGTTCGAACATTAAACTGTAAGCTTCGGGGTCTGTAAGTACTTTGTTTGGATGAATCAAAGCTCTTTCTATCGCTTTGGCTTTTATTGATTCTACATCAATGCCTTTGCCGTCATCGCCAATCTGAATGACTATCATGTTGCCTTCGTTTGCCGCCTTTAAAAAAACGGTGCCCTCTTCCGGTTTGCCGGCGGCGATTCGAACTTCCGGCGGCTCTATTCCATGGTCAACAGAATTACGGACAGAATGCATAATAGGGTCAAGCAAATCTTCTATAACCGATTTATCCAATTCGGTCTCTTCGCCTTCTATTACCAGATTAATTTTTTTGTTAAGCGACTTTGAAAGGTCGCGCACAAGGCGCGGGAAACGGCTAAAAATCTGGCTTATCGGTACCATTCGAATTCGCATTACGCCTTCCTGTAATTCGGCGGTAATACGTCCAAGATTTTGAGAAGTAGAACGGAATTTAGTAACGCCGTTTTTCAGGTTTGTCTCGTAACCGTCAAAAAGCGAAAACAGGTCGTTGAATTCTTCAAGAACGTGTTTTCGTACATCTTTAACGCTTGTGCCTTCCTGGACTTTTTCTATGTATTGCGGAAAACTGTCAAAAAAAGTTTTTATACGTTCCCTGTAGCGGTTGCTAAGCGAATGCCATTCGTTTGCAAGCTCTCCAAACTGATTTGAAATTTGATTAAAAGCCGCTTTTGTAATTACAGTTTCCGAAACAAGATTCAAAAGGTCATCGATTCGCTTTGAATCCACACGCAGTATGGAACCGGCCTCCCGCGCCGCTTTTTTTGCATCCTGTGAATTTTTGTTTGCGGCGGGCGCCTGTGTTTCCGGTTTTGCGGTTTTTGCGCCGGAGCTTGAAGCCTCCGACTCTGTAGAAAGCGCCGGTTCAGGCGCTTTCTCTACAGCCGGTTTATCGTCTTCTACCTCCGTTTTTGTGCCGGAAACGGAGGCATTATCCGCCGCTTCATCATAATCAATATGACGTTCTTTTATTTCTTCCACAACGGCGTCCAGCGAAACATCCGGTAAAATTACATAGCGGCGCAGCTCTTCACCGGCTTCATTTGAGGCAATGTAATAATCTACATTGAGGTAGAATGTATCGCTGTAAAGCGCGTCAAAATCCGGTACGGTTTTTAATACCATTCCCTTGCTTTTAAGCGCCGCATAAACCTGAATTCCGCCTACGGTATTCATTATTGAATTTTCGTCAAACGTAACCCTGATCTTATAAACGGGAGTCCCGCCCGCCGCGTCAAGTAATTCAACAAGGTCTTCTTCCACAGCAGGCTGCGTTTTTGAGCTTAAATCCGCAGCGGCGGCCGCTTTTTTTGCCGGAGGCGCGGCGGCGGTTTTTTGGGACGCGGCGTTTTTTGTGCTGCCGCCGCTTTTTGCACCGCCTCCTTTTTCTATAAGAGCGTGCAGTCTGCTTTCTATAGCTCCGATATCTTCGCCATAAATTGCGCCCTGCATACGTTCGCCAAGCATCGCTTTTACAATGTCTATTGATTGAAGCAGCGTATCTACAACGGTTTCGTTTACCGAAAGCTTATCTGAGCGTATTGCGTCAAGCACGTCTTCTATCATGTGAGTAAAATGAGCGAGCTCACCCATTTCTACAGTTGCCGCTCCGCCTTTTAAGGTATGCGCCGCGCGAAAAATCTCGTCTACCGCATCGCGATTGTTTGAATCGTTCTCCAGCGCAAGTATATTTTGTTCAAGTGTTTCCACCTGCATTTGCGCTTCGCTAAAAAAATCTTTAAGGAGTTCCTCATTATTGGGGTCTAAATAATCGCTCATTATTCCTAAATTATCGGTTAAATCAACTCAATGTTCAAGGCGTTCAGTGCTTGCAAGCGGCGGCGCAGCCAGCGCGGCGGCCGGCAGCGTGGCTGAACGCCGCATACGACCGCCGGCGGCGGCGCTTCGCGCGGACTGCGGCCACACGACCGCCGGCACAAAAAAAACCGCCCTCGAAAGGGCGGTTTGCTGTACGGCGCTTTGGAAACAAAGCGCCGCGATTAGCGCCGGAAGGCGCTATTACTATTATTTTTTATAAATTTTTACCATACCGTTGCCTTCGCGGACACCGCGCTGACCTGATAGGTTGGTCATTTTGGTGGTATCGGCATAGCCTGAACCGCCGCCGCCGCCACCACCGGCGCAAGAGGAGTATCCTGTAACAACTCCTCCGCCGGAACCGCCATTGGGGTAGCCAGAGCCACCGCCCCCTCCGCCGCTGCAGTCCCAAAACCGACTATCGGCGAGGGCATTTGCACCGGCTCCGCCGGCTGAAGGACCATTTATACCGCCGCCTGCGCCGGCTTTACTATCTTCATTTGTGCCTTTTGTGCCGGCTGTCGCCGCTATGCCATAGCCTCCGCCGGAACCACCTGTGCCGCCATTGATGCCTCCATTCCCGCCAGTTGCTCTGCCGCCGCCGCCACCGCCGCCGCCGGCTACGATTAGCCATGCGCTGTTCAACTTAACGCCGGAAAGTCCATGTCCATTCACGCCGGCCCGGTCACTACTCCCACCGCTACCGCCTGCGCCGCCGCCTTCTTTCGCTCCAACCGTTAAGTCAAGCGTTTGCCCGGCTGTAAGGTTGATTTCACCTTTACTGTAACCGCCTTTGCCACTGTAGACATAACCAACCCCAGAAATATTTCGACTGTTTTCGCCGGCCCCCCAGACTTCGATAACATAAGTGGTTGTTTCCGGAGCCGTCCAGGTAGTGTTGCCCGGTGAACTGGTATCGATTCCTCCCCTCCACTTGGCGTATAGGGTGATATCCTGTGTAACGTTACTGATTGTATCTCCGGCGTTGTAACTGGTACCGCTTCCTGCCGTATTCGTGTTCCAGCCGTCAAAAATATAGTTAGCCCTGGTAAAACCGGAATTGTCCCTTACAACTACGCTGCCCCCAGCAGCTACCGTAAATGAATCGCTTCCCGTCCCGCCGTTTGAGTTGTAGGAAACCGTTTTTTGAATTATGACGGTCATCGGAGGCTGGTCAGCGCCGCTTACCGCGAACGCAGGCGCTACGCCGCCTGAAGTGGTTGGAGACTGATTAGCACAAGCCTGCATATTACGACCGGAAATATAGTTGGCGTCAATTAGACAAAAATTGGAAGTACCCCATCTGGAAGGGGATGCATCCCAATACCAAGAATTGTTCTTCTTTCTCAAATTATCATTCGAATAATAGTCAAAATGCAGCCCCTGATCACCGGATACTTCGTAGTCGTAATACGATTCTACACAACTTCCGTATATCTCAAATTCGGTAGGCAGCCAGAGTTTGTCTTCTATAGTGTCCGCACCTGTCGCGCCGCTGCCGCCATTGGCCACCCTGCGGCTAATAGCCCACACCGCGCTGTCAGGCACGCCGGCATTCTGCAGCGCCGGCCAATAGTTATTCAGAAGATAACTTCTCATTTCGCTTAACTTATACCCGCCGGCATTTGTAGCGCTTGCGTTCATGCGGGCTCTTCCCGGGAAGTTCTTAAAATGGAAGATTAGGTGCGGCGTATCCGCGTTGCCGTTTTTGCTGTAGTAGGGGTTTATGCTTACCACCATAACGCACAGTTTGCCGTCATTAGCGTTGGAAGTTATGCTTACCCCGCCGCCGTTGGTGTTGTATTCGGACACGGTTAGAGAGGGCAGTTCAACATAGTCGCCAAGTTTTATAACGCCTAACTCGTTTGATGGCCATCCAGCGCTCTGAGTCAACAGATAGGCCTGTACTGAAGTAAACGTATCGGTAACATCCTGTGCCGATATGCTGGAAATCGCGTAACCCGCGCTCTTTACCCCAAACTTAACCATAAGGTCGGGGTTGTCAGTCTGACCGGCTACAGGCGGGTTTTTTACCGATGTAGATTCCCACTTGGC
>JAIRPU010000131.1 GCA_031256815.1 Spirochaetaceae bacterium | reverse complement strand
GCGGTTTACTTTGCCGTCCGCCTTTGCATTGAACCAACATGGCTAAACGACCGCGACCAGTTTTTATATCCCAATGACGGCTATAAAAACGATGACGAATTTCAAAACGATTGCCTTATATTCACGCTCTTACACGGACAAAACCGCATTTCCCGCGGCAATGGCACAAACCACTGGATACCCTTTACCGAAAAAGAAGTGGGCGCGAAAGAAAAGTTTGAAAGCAATTTTATGAGTAACTTTCTAAAGGGGTTAGGGATTAGGGGGCAGGGGGCAGTTGAATCCTTGGCTGTGTTAGACGCCGGACTCGAACTTTGGCGTTATTACCACGCGAAAATCAAGAACAACAAAACCGCAAGCGTCAACGCCTCGTTTTATGACATCAGGGAATTCTTTCAGGGGCGCAAGGAAAGCGGAACCATGAATACAAAGTCCGATGATGAAACCTACAACGCGCTCATCAAAACCCTGCGGGACGCGCACAAGGCGCTGGCTGAAAAAATAGCGCCGAAGGTCTACGAATACGGCTTTTTGCGGGAGTAACGAAAAATCGTCTACTAATCACAACCTGTTTTTTTTACATCACATTAGGCGCTTAACCTGGTCTAAATGTAACTGCCCTCACCCGCGCAAGCGATTGAAGCGGAATTTGCAAGCGAAGCGCAGCAAATTGGAGCGGAAAGCGCGTTTTTTGCGAAGCAAATTGTAGTGTAAGGCGAAGGCGCGGCCTACACCGGCAGCCTGCAAAAGCGTAAAACGCTTTTGCAGGCCTGTGTTAAGGCCGCCGCGGACTGCGGGCACGGCAAGCCCGGCCTGCGCGCGTCTTGCGGGCACGGCAAGCCCGGCCTGCGCGCGTCTTGCGGGCACGGCAAGCCCGGCCTGCGCAGGCCGCGGGGACCCCGGCCGTCACGCCGCCGCCGCGGCGCAGATGACGGCCGGCCGGCTAAACCGCAACGCGGTTTAGCCGGCTTCCGGTGGCGGCCGCCTGCGGCAAGCCCGGCCTGCGCGCGGACTTCCCGCAGCTCTCCCGCCCCATGCCGCGAAGCGGCGCTGGGCGACACGGCACTGGGCGGCATGGGGCCGCGCTGGGCGACACGGCGCGGGGCTTTTGCTTCGCAAAAATGCGCCCAAAATACCATAAATGCATATATTAAACCGCGCCGGTTTCGTCATTTTTTATAATTAGGAATTGCTGAAAAAACAGGCATGGGGCTTGAACTGAAGGCAAAATTGTTTTATAGTTTTCACTGCGGTATGATTAGGCCGCAAAGGAAACTTTATGACTAAGCAGGAAATATTCAATCTAAAAAAATTCGCCGCGGAAATACGGCTGGAAACTGTAAAATGCATTGGTTCACGCGGGTTTGGGCATATAGGCGGGGCGCTTTCTGTTGTTGATACACTTGCCGTACTCTACGGCAAAACAATGAAAATAGACCCCAAAAAACCGGACTGGCCGGAGCGGGACAAACTCGTTATGTCCAAAGGCCATGCAGGGCCGGCGCTTTACGCAACTCTGGCGCTAAAAGGCTACTTCCCCGCGGACTGGCTTAAAACTCTAAATCAGCCCGGAACACGTTTGCCGAGCCATTGCGACCGCAAATTAACGCCCGGCGTTGATATGACGACAGGTTCGCTTGGTCAAGGCGTTTCTACGGCGATTGGGCTTGCGCTTGCTCAAAAAATGGACAATAAGGATAGCTCGGTTTATCTTATAACCGGCGATGGCGAAATTAACGAGGGCCAGGCATGGGAAGGGGCGCTTTTTGCTCCCCAGCAGAAACTCTCCAACCTGATATGGTTTGTCGATTATAACCATAAACAGCTCGATTCAAGTACGGAAGAAGTCATTGATTTGGGCGATATTGCCGCTAAATTCAGCGCATTTGGCTGGCATTCACAGTCTGTAAAAGGCAACGATGTAGAGGCCATATCCAATGCTTTGGACGCCGCAAAAGCCGAAAAAAGCAAGCCTTCGTGCATCGTGCTTAACACAGTTAAAGGCGCAGGAGTTCCATGCATTGAAGAAATAGAACTCAATCACCACATCGTGCTTGAAGGTGATTTGCTTAAAAAAGCGCTTTTGCAGGCGGAAACGCTTTTAGAAAAACTCAACAAAGAAGCTGCTTAAATGCGCATTTGGGGTTTCGCGGCGGACGCGGGAATCTGAAATATGGTTGAAAAAACAGTAAAAGTTATCAATCGCGCGGGACTTCATGCCCGTCCCGCGTCAATGATTGTTGAAATAGCCAAAGATTTTAGCAGTTCGATTCATTTTTATCTTGACAGCAGTGAAATTAACGCAAAATCGGTACTTGGAATTATTACACTTGGCGCAGCCTATGGTTCGGAAATAAAAATGACGGCAGAGGGGCCGGACGAAAAAGCTGCTCTCGACGCGCTGGAAAAGGTGTTTAACAGCAAGTTCGAGGAAGAATAGTATGCTTGTTCTAAAATTCGGCGGTACTTCTGTTGGAAGTACCGCGGCCATAGAAAAAATAATTTCCATACTAAAAGACAGCCGCCATGCGGGCGCTGTGCGTGTTGTGGTCGTCTCCGCGTTTTCCGGCGTTACAGACGCGCTTATAGCGCTTGCCCGCAAAACAGACGCCGCCGGAACCGCGGCCCTGCGGCTTAGGCATACAGAATGTGCGGCGCATTTTTTGAGCGGAAGCAGTTTAGACGAAGCAATTAACGAAATAAACGCAATTTGTGACGAGGCGGCGCGGATTTTGGAAAGCGCTAATATTTTGGGCGAACTTTCGGCGCGCGCCCTTGACCGTGTTATGAGTTTTGGTGAATTGCTCTCTTCAACTTTAATAGTCAAAATTTTAAATGCGCAGAACATTCCGGCGCGTTTTTTGGATTCCCGTAAAATAATAAAAACCGATTATTGTTATGGCAAAGCGCAGTACAAACCCGCCGAAACGCAGGCGGCAATAAGGGAGAGCTGTTCAGAGAACACGCTTTTTGTCGCGCCTGGCTTTATGGGCTCCGCGCCGGATGGTTCTGTAACAACGCTTGGTCGCGGCGGTTCAGATTTAAGCGCGGCAATATTCGGCGCGGCGCTTTCTGCGGATTGTATAGAAATTTGGACAGACGTAAACGGAGTGCTTACCTGCGACCCGCGCATGGTTCCAGAGGCATTTACAATTGAACAGCTCTCTTACACAGAGGCTATGGAACTTTCCCATTTTGGCGCAAAGGTGCTGCACCCTCCAACGGTGCTTCCAGCGCTGGAAAAAAACATACCTATAAAAATATTAAATACATTCAACAGCGGGCATCCTGGTACTTTAATAAGCAAAAAGGAAGCGCCTTCTTCGTGGCCTGTAAAAGGAATTTCGTCAATGACGGAGATTACCCTTTTAAGGGTAGAAGGCGCCGGAATGACGGGCGTTGCCGGTTTTGCGGCGCGGCTTTTTGGCGCGCTTTCCAAAAACGGAGTAAACATAATTTTAATAACGCAAGCGTCAAGCGAACATTCTATTTGCATTGCCGTATTGGACGAAGACGGAGAGAGCGCAAGGATGGCTGTTTGCGCGGAATTTGAGCGTGAAATTTCCGAAGGCAGCATAGAAGCGCCTGTTATTGAGAGGGAACGCTCGATTATAGCCGCGGTAGGTTCAAAGATGAAAAGCACCTCTGGAATTTCCGGCGCAATTTTTCAGGCATTGGGAAGAAACAGCATTAATGTTATAGCGATAGCACAGGGTTCTTCAGAAATCAATATTTCGCTTGTTATAGCAAAAAAAGATACTGCCAAGGCTTTAAACTGTGTACACGAAGCGTTTTTCCTTTCCGGCATACGTTCTGTAAATTTGTATCTTGTTGGAATGGGGCTTATAGGCGGAACCCTGCTTGAACAAATCGCCGCTCAAAGAGAGACGCTTGCAAAAAAATACAAAATACGCATAAAGCTGGCGGGAGCGGCCAATTCGCGTAAAATGATTTTTAACGCCGAAGGAATAGATGCGGCGCGCGCAAGGCAGCTTGCCGAAGAAGGCGAACCTTTTGAAATTGACGCTTTTGTCGAAAAAATGAAGGCGGCAAATCTGCCAAATTCGGCGTTTTGCGATTGTACTGCGTCAGAAGTTGTTTCACTTTGTTATGCCAAAATTCTAAGCGCTTCCATACCGGTAATAACGCCAAATAAAAAAGCAAACTCCGGCGCTTTGGAGTACTACCGCGAAATAACCGGCCTTTCGCGCGAAAAAGCGGTGCCCTACCTTTACGAGGTTACCGTCTGCGCCGGCCTGCCCGTAATTTCCACACTGCGCGACCTTTTTCTTGCCGGCGACACGGTTACGCGAATAGAAGCCGTGCTTTCCGGTACTTTAAGCTTTATTTTTAATAGCTTTGACGGCAAAAAACGTTTTTCGGCACTGGTAAGAGAGGCAAACGAAAAAGGTTATACAGAACCAGACCCAAGAGACGACCTTAACGCCATGGACGCCGCCCGTAAAGCGCTAATTTTGGCGCGTGAGTGCGGAATGCCGCTTGAATTTAGCGATGTTCAAATAGAGCCGATTCTGCCGCAGGCGTGTTTTAAGGCAAAAACGATTGATGACTTCTGGCGGGAGCTTGAAAATTGCGATGAAGATTTTGAACGCCGGCGCGCGGAGGCGGCGGCCTGCGGCAAGGCGCTGCGTTATGTGGCTGTAGTCGAAAACGGCAAGGCAAAGCTCGCTTTGCGTTCAGAAGGGGCGGAGAGCCCGTTCCGTTCCCTTGTAGACGCCGACAATATTGTTGTAATAAGCAGCAAACGTTATGTCGCGCTTCCAATGGTAATTAAGGGGCCTGGCGCCGGAGCAGCTGTTACCGCCGGCGGAGTGTTTGCCGATATTGTGCGAATTGCCTGCTAAAAACCGTTAAGTAATCTTCCAGCCGTTTTTTTCGACTTTTAAAAACCGCTTTCTTGGAATTATTAACTGGCGGCCATCTTCGGAATCGAGAGTTACTATACCGGCTATAACATTAAGTTCGCGGACTCTCCATATAACGCCGTCCCAGCTTATCCGTTCACCTTCAAAAGGATAGTTTTTGCGTTCTTCAATATAAAAATTGTGTTCATAAGAAAGACAGCAGAGCAGCCTGCCGCATGAACCGGAAATCTTCATGGAATTAAGCGAAAGGTTTTGTTCTTTTGCCATTTTTATGGAAACAGGCTTTAATTTGTCGGAAATTGTATGGCAGCAGTAAGGACGCCCGCAGATGCCGCAGCCGCCCATTATTCTGGATTCGTCCCTAATTCCAATTTGGCGCAGTTCTATTCTGGTTTTAAAAACCGAAACAAGGTCTTTTACCAGCTCTCTAAAATCAACGCGGTTATCCGCTGTAAAGAAAAAAAGAATCTTTCCTTCTTCCAAAATATAGTGAACCTTAACCAGTTTCATTTGCAAACGGCGTTGTTCTATTTTTTCTTTGCAAACCTTAAAAGCGTGTTCCTCGTTTTCCTTGTTACGCTTTGCTTTTTCCAAATCAGACGGAGATGCGACTCTTTCTATGCGCGTAACCCTCGTAAAAGCCTGCGATTTTGCATTAACAGGGCGGCCTATAACTTCGGCTAAATCGCGGCCATAGCGCGTAGGCACAACAACCGGCGTTCCCTGCTGCAACGGCGTTTCGCCGCGGTAGACGGCAAAGAAAGTTTCGTGTGAGTATTTTAATTGTAAATGATATATAGAGGCATCTTCAGGTATAGGGCAGTTAAATTCTGAAGTTATAGCGCTTAAATCTTCAGAAACAGCCGGATCTTCAAGAATATCCGGATCCAGCATATCAAATGAATCTAGTTCATCTTTATCATTTTTCATTTTTTTATTATTTTGATATTATTCCAATAAATTTACTAGGAGTCCGCTAATTTCGTCAATACTCGCAAGCAATTTAATTTGTTCAACCTGTCCGGTCATAACTGCCGCGGCAAGCTGCTCCAGTTTTTTATCAATAATTTTAATATTCGTTCTTACTATCTGCGGTTTGTTAATCCGTTTTATTCCCATTTTTTCCTGTACTTCAAAACCATTTTGCAATACATATTTAATAAAAGTTTGAACCGCATCTCTATAGGCTTTTATTTCGCCCGGACGCGGATTTTTTTTTAAGGCATCTCCTGCGCTGCGTAAATTATCAACAATTTCTTCGGTAGTTTGCCCATCCTGACTGGTTTTTTCCAAATCAAAAACGGCGTCTTTATAAATAGTTTCTTTTAACAATGAAAAAAATGAATTTCGCAGCGGTTTTTCGTTACGTCTTGCGTTTTTTGCTTCCGTATTATTTGTTCTTATTTGATTTAATAAAAAAGGATTAAGATTTTCTACAGGCTTAAGTTCCACTGCCTTTAACTCCGCTGCCTAAAAGCGCCTGACGCACACCCAGAGCATCTTCATACTCGCTAATTGCGCTTTTCCATTGCGCGTCGTCTCTGCAAACAATAATATTCCCGTGTATAATGCAGCCTTCGTCCGCCTGGATTCTTCGTGTAATTACATCGCCTAAAATAAGGCCGGTAGAAAGCACAACAAGCCGTTCGCTTGCAAGCACGTTACCCTTAACAACGCCCCCAATCGTTATTGCAGTCCCCGTAATATTGCTCTTCATTCTTGCCCGTTCGCCAATAACCACACGCCCGGATGCGTCAAGTTCGCCGCGAACGTTGCCGTCCACACGTGTAAAACCGCCGGCGCAAATATCACCGTTAACATCGGTGTTAGGGCCGATAATTGTATTTATGGAAACATCACGGCGGTTAACTTTTTCCGGCATTCAAAGATACCTTATCGGCCATACTGCGGACATTTAAAAACTTATACGGGTCTACAACATCAGAACCTATATGAACCTCATAATGAACATGAGGGCCTGTGGAAAGTCCTGTGTTTCCAATACGCCCTATTACTTCGCCCTGCTGAATACGCTGGCCGGTACGCACATTAAAACTCTGCATATGGCCATAACGGGTATAAAAACCATGCTTATGGCGTATAATTACATAGTTGCCAAAACCGGTAGAATCGTAATCAACGGTAACCACCTGTCCATCTGCCGTAGCTACAACAGGGTCGCCATAGCGAAAAGTGGAAATATCAACGCCGCGGTGAACGTATATCTGGCCTGTAAAAGGATTTTCGTTTTCGCCAAAAAACATGGAAATATGCCCCTTGCCGTCTTTTACCGGCCAAATATTCGGAACTTCGGTAAGCAAAGTGCTTTGCGATTCAAGGAGTTTACCAAGGTTTTCGAGCGGTTCGCGGCTTTCGGCAAGATAGCGCGCAAACGTACGAATTTCGTCGGCTTCGCGCAAACGGCCTTCCGCCGTGTCGTGCAAATCAAAAAAAGATGAAAGGTCGCCGGAAGGCGCGGAAGGGGAACTATTCTGTGCGGTGCTTATTCCCATTGTATTAAAAACGCCCGTCAGTGTTGACTGAAAACTCCGCGCTTCTTTTCTAAGGCTGCTCATTTCATCGCGCAGCTGGTCAAGATTGGCCTGCGTACTCTTAAGCGCAGTCTCTTTGGCTTCCAAAACGGTTTTGTCGGCGCTGGACGAACTGCAATACCAAAAAAATACGCCTGCCATAGACGCAATTACCGCGCCGGCGCAAATAAGCGAAAGGCAGGTAACCTGTAAATTGTAAACTTTTTTTTCGCTGTGCGGAACCAGAACTATTGTGTAGTTCCGTCTTAAAATCCGCCACAAAGCGTTTAAAAAAACACCTGTAGCTTTTAAGGCGCTTTGAGCGCAGGCCTTAACTTTACGAACAAAATTGTTCTCAAAACGTTTATACTCGTGAACCCGAGCCAAATCAAACCTCTTCTTGCTATTTAATATCGGCACAATAGGCACTTAAGCCATTTATTCCGGATGCCGCCAGAGAGAATCGAACTCTCGCCACAAGGATTTTCAGTCCTTTGCTCTACCGACTGAGCTACAGCGGCTTTTACATCTGCTTTAGTATATGCGATGCGTAAAAAAATGTCAATCTATATGTTCGTGTTAAATTGCATGGATACACTGTTCTGTCTTTTATGGCTATACTCCATAAAGGAGCAAGATGAATATTAAAAAAGAGGAGAGCCTATGAAGTGTGTTTCGTGTGGGATTTTTCAGTATGAACTTGAAAGGGTACTGCCGGAAATCGAAGCGGAGCTTGGGATTCGCGTTGATGTTGAGTATCTGGAGATGGCGCTGGATGCCGATGCGGAATTGCTTGAAAAGGCGGTAAGCGAAAAACTGAACGCCTGCCTTGCCGGAGCTGCCAGCACAAGTGCGGCTGACGACTTTAGTGGACGCCGGCGCAATAGCGGAAGCGCGGCTAAAAATACGGGCGAAAAACCGCTGCTCCTATACGGCAGTATGTGCCACACCGAATGGCCGCGTATTACCGCCGGCTCCGGCGCTGTTTACCCCGCGCCTGCCAACTGCGCCGAAATGCTTATTGGACCGGAAAAGAAACGCGAATTGCAGTCGGAAGGCGATGCCTACTTTCTTACATCAACAAGTTTTAAAAACTGGAAGGATATTTTTATCCGTATGCGCCGCATGGACGAGTTTACCGCACGTCAGAATTTTTGCTACTTCCAAAAAGTTATCGTTCTTGACGCAGGGCTGTTTCAATTTACCGATGAGGAATTGTTTGAATTCTTTGAATTTACCCAGGTGCCTGTTGAACTTCTGCCAATAACGCTTGATTATTTTAAGGGGATAGTAAAGGAGTTGTGCCAAAAACAGCGGCAGGCGCCGTTATTTGCAGGGCGCAGTTGATTAAATTCCACAGGCTTTGCGCAGACGGGCAAGCGTCTTTCCGGCTATAACGCGGGCTTTTTCCGCGCCCTCTTCCAGCGTGGCAATAAGCGAATCCGGATTGGAAATAAGCGCGTTATATCTTTCGCGCAGCGGAGAGAGTTCGCGGTTTACTACAAAAAAAAGCGCTTCTTTTGCCTCTCCCCAGCCCATGCCTCCGGCACGGTAACGCTCCGCAAGCGCGCGGCGTTCATCCGCGCTTGCAAACAGTTTGTATAAAGCAAAAATCTGCGAAGATTCCGTATCTTTTGGCTCTTCCACACCCTGAGAATTTGTTACAATGCGCATAATGAGTTTTTTAAGTTCTTTTTCTGAAGCAAAAAGAGGAATTGTATTCCCGTAACTTTTACTCATTTTGCGTCCGTCAAGGCCCGGAACTACGGCTACTTCTTCTTCAACAGCCGCTTGAGGAATTTTTAAAAGTTCCTGCCTGTAATTAAAATTCAGCGCCTGCGCAATATCCTGGGCCATTTCTATATGCTGAGTTTGGTCGCGTCCTACAGGCACTACATCGGAATCAAACATAAGAATATCCGCCGCCATAAGCACAGGATATGTAAAAAGCCCCATATTAATACCTGCGTCCGGGTCGGCGCCTTTTTCGTTGTTAGCCTGAACCAGCGCCTTATACGCGTGCGCCCTGTTCAAAAGCCCTTTTGCGGTAAACGCATGGAGTATTGTAGTTAGCTCAAAAATTTCAGGAATTGAACTCTGTCTGTAAAAAATAACTTTTTTTGTATCGAGGCCGGCAGCCAGCCAGCCGGCGGCTACTTCCAGCACGCTTTGCCGCAGCGCGGAAGGGTCTTTCATTACATTTAGCGCATGATAATCTGCAATAAAGTAACGCGCGTCATAACGCGCGCTAAGCGCAAGCGCGGGTTTTATGGCTCCAAAATAATTGCCTATGTGGAGAGTTCCTGTTGGTTTTATGCCTGTAAGCGAGATTTTCATTGCGTTATATTGTACTATAACTCTTTTTTTTTCTAGGGTATTATTTTTTTATGGACACAGCCAATACAGTTGAAATTCTAAAAGAATGTTCCGCCATGCTTGAAGGGCATTTTTTGCTTTCTTCCGGCAGGCACAGCGACCGTTATTTTCAATGCGCCAGACTTTTGCAGTATCCGCAAAAAGCGGAAGCGGCGCTTCGCCCTTTGGTACAGCGCCTGCTTGCCTTCCGTAACGAAGGAAAACTAAAATTCGATGCCGTAGTTGGCCCCGCATTGGGCGGTATTGTGGTTGCATACGAAATTGGACGGCAGCTTGGCGTTCCGGCTTTTTGGACAGAGCGCGATGAAACAGGCGCTATGGCTTTACGGCGCGGTT
Source organism: Spirochaetaceae bacterium (assembly GCA_031256815.1). Taxonomy (GTDB): domain Bacteria; phylum Spirochaetota; class Spirochaetia; order Treponematales; family Breznakiellaceae; genus JAIRPU01. The sequence continues at coordinate 709 of JAIRPU010000131.1, read as the reverse complement.
TTGAAGTTTCTGCCGGTATGAACATTCTTATTGCGGAAGACGTTGTTACAACCGGAAAATCATCCGGGGAAAGTATAAAAGTGCTTGAAATGGCAGGCGCAAAGGTGAGCGCGCTTTGCTGCATTGTGGACAGAATAGCCCCCGGAGTTGAACTTGAGCTGCCGTTTTATTCAGCGGTAAAACTTGAAGCGGCCAACTGGGAAGCGGCGGAATGTCCGCTTTGTAAAAAAAAGCTTCCGGTGTTAAAGCCGGGTTCAAGAAAAATTAGCGTATAATTTAAGCGTCCTTCGCGTTAAAAAGCCGCCCACTTCGGCAGTCCAGGCGCAGGCAACTGGCCCGCCAAAGGCAACTGGCCCGCCAAAGGCAACTGGCCCGCCAAAGGCGGGTGCAGGCCAATTTGGCCAAACGCAGGCGGGCACAGGCGGCTGCAGACACTCGCGCAAGCGATTGAAGCGGAATTTGCAAGCGAAGCGAAGCAAATTGGAGCGGAAAGCGCGTTTTTTGCCGGAGGCGACCGCGCGAAGCGCGGTCTTGTCGCCAGCCCGCGGCCTGCGCGCTGCGCAGGCCGCGGAAGTGCCGGTCGCCGCTTCGCGGGCGCGGGATGCACACGCCCCACGAAACCGCATTGCGGTTTCGTGGGCTGCCGGTGACAGCCGCCTGCGGCGGCCGCGCTTCGCGCGGCCTTCTCGCAGGCGTGGTTATGCTTTGC
>JAIRPU010000108.1 GCA_031256815.1 Spirochaetaceae bacterium | reverse complement strand
AAGGAGAGAAAAGTATGGCATTAACAGACAAGATTGAAATTCCCCGCAGGACGATGGTGTTGTTTTTCATCATCGACGCTTCGGGGAGCATGGACGGTTCCAAAATCGGCGCGGTAAACACGGCGATACAGGAAGTCATTCCCGCAATTCGCGAGGTGTCGGAAGAAAATGCAGACGCGCAAATCAAAATCGCGGCCCTGGAATTTTCCAGCGGAGCCCGATGGCTTACGCCTTCCGGCCCGGTGCCGGCGGAAAACTTTAGCTGGAACTTTATCGACGCGGCGGGCGTTACCGATTTAGGCGCAGCCTGCAAAGCGCTGAACGAAAAACTTTCGACAAAAGCTTTCATGCAGGAAGCCACCGGCTCGTTCGCACCGGCGATTTTTTTGCTTTCCGACGGGGAGCCTACCGACGACTGGCAAAGCGCCCTGCAAACCTTGCGGCAAAACAACTGGTTCAATGCGGCGGTAAAAGTTGCCGTTGCCATAGGCGACGACGCTAACAAGAATATGCTAAAGGAATTTACCGGTACAATGGAAGCGGTGCTTGAAGTGCATAACGCGGTGATGTTGAAAAAAATGATAAAGTTCGTCAGCGTTCGGGCATCGCAGGTTGCCAGCAGGAGTTCCAACGTGAACGCCTCCGCAGGCGATACGAGAGACGAGCAAAAACAGCAGGAACTGAACGCCGCGCTCAACGAGTTTTCCGCCGAGGCAGCCGCCGCGCCGGACAATTCAGCCGATGACGGTGACTGGTAATGAGCAGCTGGAAATCATTCGCTGTAACAAAAACCGGCGCAAGTCATCTAAAACACGGCAAGGGTTGCGAGGATTATTCTTTGAATATTTCACTGCGTTCTTCCGTGATGAAAAAATGGTACGCGGAGATAGCCATTGTCGCGGACGGGCATGGCAGTAACGACTGTTTTCGAAGCGCGAAAGGCGCAGAATTGGCAGTGAATTGCGCTAAAGCCGCGATTAAACAATTCTATGTGTCAATAATCAAAAACTCGATTTCGCCGTCTGCCCAAATGCCGTCATTGATAAAAAACATTATAAAAGAATGGCACGAGAAAGTTGACGCGGATATTGCGCAAAACGCCGTAACTGAAGCGGAACTGGAGAAAGTATCGGAAAAATACCGGCAACGTTTTGAAAGAGGCGAAAACCTGCACCACGCTTACGGTACAACGCTTATCGCGGCGGCTATTACCGCCGATTACTGGTTTGGTATCCACATAGGCGACGGTCGTTTTACAGCGCTCTACGATGACGGCAGTTTTGACCAGCCCGTTCCCTGGGATGAACGGTGCTACCTCAATGTAACCACATCGATATGTGATGACGATGCGGTGGACACTGCCCGATGTTATGTTTCGTATCACAAGGATAAAGCCCCGCCGGTCGCGGTTTTTCTCTGCAGTGACGGCGTTGACGATAACTATCCCGTTGAATGTAATGAGCAGCATCTCTTTAAATTATACCGCACTATCGCGTTGACTTTCGTGGAAGACGGTTATGATTCCACCTGCGCGCAATTGCAAGACCTTGCCAATTCCTTTGCCACCAAAGGCAAGAGCGATGATACGAGTATCGCCGGTTTTATCGACATGGAGGGGATAAAACGCGCCGCCCCCATTTGGCGGCAGCAGATAGCGTTTGACGGCAGCAGATAGCGGCAGAAATCAGCGTCATTTTGAGGCACGGGCTCTTTTCGGTAACATTTTTCATGAGGCAATGCGCAGTATGTCTAATATCAGAAACGAATAGGACACCCGTACCTGTGGTAGAATAGAAATTATAAAGAAATTCATTTTACGAGATGTAACCATGAAAGGTAAAATCGGGTGTCCTATAGGTAGTGATAATGTACAGCGCTCTTGAAAATTATTGTTTTTTGCGAAAAAATAAAAAAATGAAAATAGAAATTCCTTATCTGCAAAAGAGCTTTCCACTGGAGTTTCCGGATGAAAACTTGCTTGCCATAGCGGAACCTTTAGAATTTAAAACTGCACAAAGCGGCGAAGACGCCTTAAATAAAGCGCTGCTTAACCCTGTTGGCTGCGAAGCGCTCAGCGATTTTCTTAACGGCGCAAAACGCCTTTTAATAATAATTAACGATGCTACGCGCCCCACACCTACACCCGCGATGCTTAACGCGCTGCTTCCCCATATTAAAGCGGCCGGAATTCCGCCTGAAAATCAGACGCTGCTTGTTGCTACCGGCGCTCACCGCGCTCCAACGGAAGATGAATATAAACAAATTTTGGGAACGGCGTATTCGGTTTTGCGTCCGCGCTGTATTGCCCATGATTCAAAAAATGAAAGTGAAACCTCATGGCTTGGCGTTACACGAAACGGCACGCCGGTGGCGCTTAACAATGCGCTTTTTAAGGCGGACAGAATTATCATTACAGGCAGTGTTGAACCGCATTATTTTGCCGGTTTTACAGGCGGCAGAAAGGCGTTTTTGCCCGGCATAGCGGCGTTTCGCACGATAGAAGCGAATCACAAACAGGCGCTTTCTCCTGCAGCGCATTCTCTTGCCCTGGATGGAAATCCTGTTCACGAAGACATGATGGACGCGCTTGCTTTTATAAACATAAAAATTTTTTCGCTTATGACGGTGCTGGATAAAGAACAAAATATAGCAAGCGCGTTTGCCGGCGATATTTTAAAATCTTTTTACGATGCGGTAGACTGCGCCAAACAGATTTTTTGTGTGCCTGTAAGCGAAAAAGCCGACATTGTAATTTCTGTTGCAAAGTTTCCCATGGATATTGATCTTTATCAGTCGCAAAAGGCAATTGATAACGGCGCTTGCGCTTTAAAAGACGGCGGTACATTGATTTTGGTTTCTTCATGCAGATGCGGTATTGGGGATGAGGCTTATGCGGGATTGCTTGCCTCTTCTTCATCGCCGGAAAATGCTATTAGCCGTATAGAGTGCGGCTACAAATTAGGCTACCACAAAGCGGCAAAAATGGCGGAAGTTTCCAAACGCGCAACAATCTGCGCGGTAACCGGCCTGCCGAAAGAACGGCTTGCAAGTATGTTCATCGAAAGCGCCGCGTCTGTGCAGGAGGCGTTTGACGCCGCCATGTTACGTGCCGGGAACAACGGCGTTTTGTCTCCAAAAATTCTTGTGCTGCCTGACGGCTGTGTTACAGTGCCGGATCCTGCCCTCTCTTAAATCAAAAATAAATGACTTTATTTTTGATTTTTTGCGCCGCGCTTTCCGGAACAATTAATTTTGAACCTGATTGGCCGCCGCTTTTTCCAATCGATGCGTTTGAACTGCGCGAAGGTTCTGATTGGACATCAATAGAAATTACATTTCCTGTAGAAACAGAACCGGAACAAGCTGAGAACAACGAAGCAGACGGCGCTCAGGCCGCCGGAAGCCCGGACCTAAGCGGCGCAGCACAAACAGGCGCGGCGCAAACAGGCGCTGATGCGGCAAAAAACAACGGCGAACAAGCCGCTGAGTCCTCTGCCGCTGCCGGCGCTGAAGGTGAAGAACAAAACAAAACACGCACGCTTAGGGCGGTTAAATTTTCTTACGGGCTTCTCAAAGAATTCCCATACTGGGACGGCAAAGATTTTTTTCAAATAGAAGTTGAGCTAAAACAGGGCGCAATATCCGCGCTTAACTGCGTCTGCGATGCTGTCGAAATAAAAGCAGAAGTGCTTGAAACAACAGAATCGGATTTTTTTTATCCGGAAGCCGATTCCGCTCCTTCCACAAATACAGCCGCTTACAATTTGCTGCCCTCTATTTTGCGCGTTAATATTAACGGCGTGTATTCTTTTGTTTCGTTTTCTTATAATCAGCGTGAAGTTATAGAAACCTGGTTTGACGAAGCAGGCGTTGCGCAAAAAGTAATGATAATTACAATGCGCGAAGAAAACCGAAGCGCCTGCTCATCTGTAATTACAAATGGACTGGAGGGCAGTTCTGTTATTCGTTTTGACTACGACAATTCAGGAAACAAAACAGGCGTTCAAAAAGAAAATGCCGCCTACAGCGCGTTGTTCGGCATTAACGGCCTAAAATATCTTGGCGTTCAAAAAGAAACAGATGTTTATTACAGCTATCAAAAAGATGAACGCGGTATTTTTACACGCGCGCAAATCGCGCTCATAAACCGGAATACAAACGAAAATGAAGTTCAATATCATTCTTATTCATATATTTTTGATGAACGCGGCAACTGGACATCCCGCGAACAAACAAACCTTACCGAACAATTTGGCGTGTTGCTGCCGTCAGACGGCGGCGTAATTCAACGTAAAATAGAATATGCAAAATAGGTTTAATTTGCCTCTGGCGCGGCAGGGGTTTCGTTTTTAAGAAGCAGCGTTTTTATTATCATATCACGGTTATCAAGTATCGAGCTTAAAGAAAGCCCCTGATGAAGCCGCGAAATGGTATGCGCAAAAAGTTTTGTTATATTTACAAAAACAAACCACTCCCGCTGCCATAATTCTTCATGATAAACGGCATTTGTTCCTATTATGCGGTAAAACAGGCCTTTTTTATACGCTTCATCAAAATAATTTATTGCATCGCCTGAAAATACCGGAAGGCTTACAGCGCATATAACTTGTTTTGCGCCTTCGTCTTTTAAAAATTGCATTGCTTTAAGCAGCGTACCGCCTGTACCTATCATATCATCCGCCATAAATACGATTTTTCCGCGTACTTTTCCAAGCAGTTTTATCTCCGCAATGTTCGATTCCATGGCGTTTTTTGTAACGCGGGAATAATCCCTCTCTTTGTAAAGCAGGGCAAGCGGTTTTTTTATGCCTGTAGCGTAAAATTTGTTCCTGTCAACAGCGCCGGTATCCGGCGCTACAACCACAAGCTCATCGCTCTGCAAGGGAATGATGCCGGATAATTTTTGAATAATTTGATAACTGGCGTGTAAATTTTCTATCCGCATTCTGTTAAATCCATTGCCAATTTCGCGTGAATGAATATCAAGCGTAATTATGCGGTCAACGCCAAGATTCTCTAAAATTGAACCTATCCGGCTTGCGGTAAGCCCCTCCCGTCCTTTGCGTTTATGCTGGCGCGAGTATGGATATACAGGCAGCACAAGCGTAATTCGTCCGGCCGCCGCCTGTTTTACCGCGTCTACAGTAACAAAAATCATCATAAGATGGTCGTTTACCGTCATTGCGCGGGTTAAGGTGCCATCGTTAAATGAAACAGGATAGTGATTTTCTACATCCTGCACAATGTAAACATCTTTTCCACGAACCGATTCAAGAATTTCAGCTTTTACTTCTCCATTTGGGAACAATGACCAGCGCGCATTCATTTTAAAACGCGGCACGTGCAGTTTATTGTCGCTGTGATGCGCAGTCTGGCCGGAGGCGCTTATCTCGTTTACAAAATTGATATATTTTTCGACATCTTCAATGCCCATTGAATAGCGTTTTGCCATGTCAGCTTTGCTGCGGTTAAAAATATGCAAATAATGATTTTTTAAATGAATAAGCAGCTCGTCCGCAAAGGCGCTGCCTCCAGGACAAGCCAATATAGCCAAATTCGCCGGATTCGAATATTGCATTAATTTATTATATCATCCGTTCCAGTTTAAGTCTACAGACATAGTTTATTATTCGTTTGGTTTAATTTTACAGAAACCGCCGTATAGCGGTTTTGTAGTGCCGGTTAATTTGCGTAAGCGCTAACTTTTGGAACACGATTTAGTTTTCGGTAAGAATGCTAATCTTTTTACCCTGTCTTAACGCGCTTACCGTCTAAAGAGACGCAAGCATTTCGATAAACGCGGCGGCGCGGGTTTTAAGCTGCTCAACATCACCGGCGGAATAATCCGTTTCAAGCGAAATAAAAGGAATACTGCGTTGTTTTAGAAATTCGCGTATGGTATGCGTTTCCACCGCGTAGGTATGGCACGATTGAAGCAGCATCTCCACAACGCCGTCAACCTTAAACTGAGCGCAAAGCCTTTCCAGAAGTTCAAGCCGGTTTGGGTTAGGCGTCATTATGCTGCAGCCTATTGCAAGGTAGTAATCGGCAAGCGCCTCGCACGGGTCGCCCGATTCGTCAACCTGCCTGTCAAACTGCTTTGCGCCGGTGCAGTTTTCGTAAGCAACAACGACTCCGCCAGATTCTTCAATTACGCGAACCAGTTTTTCCGTAGCGCCTCCCATTGGGCAGCCGGTAATCAGTATGCGCTTTGCGTTTTTGGAAACAGGGCTTTCGCCCGCCGCGCCTGTTTTCCGTATTGCCGCTATAGTTTCTTCAAGTTCGCGGATTTTTTCTTCATAATTAAATTTGAATTGCGTTCCATAAAGAATCTGCAGCTGCCTTAGCCCGCTAATTGGCGGAGGCAGGGCAGTAGAAAGTTCGTAAAGTTCTTTAAGAAGGGCGCGTTCACGGTTACGCTCTTTTATTGCGCGGCGCAGTTTTTCGTCCGTTATGGAAACGCCAAATTTGCTTTCCAGTTTTTGCTTGAACGCTTTTACCTCGCTAAGCCAGAAAGCGCGGGAACTTTCCCTGTCCTGCTGGCGTGGCAGCGCCATAACATATACATCTTTTATTTTGCCCAAAAGTTCATACATTTTAATTTTGCCGTCGCAGGTAGTCTCTCCGGCAACAAGATCGGAAAAATACATATAGGGGCATTTGTTTGTAATTGCAAAGCCGTAACTGGCCTTTATAAGGGGGCAAAGGTTTGAGGGAAGCTGTTTTTCCGCTTCCGCTATTGTCTCATCGCTGGTTGAACAAAGCCCCACGGGAACAAGCCCGCCCGCCATTATAATTTCCACCGGCACATAAGTACAGAAGGTTCCAACGACGCCTTTACCGCTGTCTTTTAGCTTCTTCATCGTTATAAACCCGTTACGGCGGGCTTCGCCAAAAGATTCAAAAATCTCAGGCAGCTTATTGTTTTGTGTTATCATTTTATTTATATATACCCCAAAATTATCTGCTCATTATTTAGCTTATTTATCTTTTAGTCTACAGTATTATAAAGAATAAATGCCTGCCTTAAAGAACTCCTGTTTAACCCGATGCATAATAAGTGTTTTTAAGTTATACCCCAATATTCCGATATTCAAAAAAAAGGCAGCAGTGTGCGGAAAAAGGAAACAAAGCGGCAGTTAAAACCGGCTGATTTTGCAGCAGCGGTTTTCGTTTTTTGTTTCTTTTTAACGCCGCGCAACACCTTGTCTGCACAGTATGACCCGGAAAGCGTAGATTATTTTTCGGTTTCTGCGGGAGGCAAGTTAAATGGATTTATACGCGGCGGAAACAGCATTGGTTTTGGGGCTGTCGCGCTTGCCGATTACCGGTTTTTCAAACATTTTTCCGCCGGCGTCAGAACAAGTGTTTTTTCCACTTCCGAAGTTTTAACAGGTCAATTTGAACTGCTTGCAAGGTATTATATATATCCGCTGGAATGGTTTGATGTTTATCTAAGCGCAAGCGCCGGCATAGACGCCATTTTTAGAGGAGAAGACCCAAGAATGTCCCGCGGTTCTTTTGTGTTTGCCGGAGAGACGGGTATTAGAATTTCGCTTCCATTTGGTTTTTATGTGGAACCTTTTGTGCGCAGCGGGTATCCTTTTTTATTTTCCGGCGGAATTGCCATAGGTTATCGTTTTACGCCCGCAGACTATTTTGAAAATGCCCCTGCATACCAGGCGTCTCCTGCACCGGCGGTAAAAAAGGTGGTAGTATCCGGAGACATCTCATATTATGATATTGTTTATAGCGGATGGGCGCTCTTTGCGCCTGACAGCGAAATATACAACGATAATCTTAATCAGGAATATATAAAGAAAAATAATAGTTCGGTTGCAGAAATTGTACGCCTGCTTAATAACAATTCGCATCTTTTTGTACGTTTGGAAAGTTTTGTTTATCCTGTTCCAGAACCTGACACAGAAGAAAGGTATCGCATAAAAAATTTGATATACAAAAGAGAAACCGCTGTTGCCGCTTTACTGCGTGAGTTTGGAATAAATTCAAACAGAATACTGATAGATGCCAATCCTCTGGAACGAAGGCAGCCCATGATTGAAAACGAAGTAAATAATCATGTAGAAATGATGCTTATTTCAGCGCGTAGTGGTTATATAAAATGGTAATAATATATAAAATGATAATATCATGAAAAAATCGTTTGTCTTATTGCTTGTTTTAGGTTCGGTATTTCTTTTTGCCTGTACCAACGAACTGGTCGATTATTGGTGGGAATCCGGCGATACTTCTGATATTGATATAAACGGGTTTTTTGAGCTATCTATGCCTTTAGGCGCTTATACGGCCTACAAAACTGCACCGAGAACTACCGGTATTGAAGATTCTTCAAGCATTTTTGCCGTTAGTGACCCCCTGTCCAGGCGCATGGGCGCCCAGCTAATGTGGTCGACGGGCGACGATATTTATTTTGAATGGCTGTTTCCAGCGCCGCTAAAGGGCGCTAAAAAGCCTAAAGAACTTAATTTTTCGGTTGAAATTGGTTCTGAACTCAGCGGTCAAAGCTCTAATTATAAATCAGACATAACTATATGGATAAACGGCGTAGAATGTGCCACATGGACTTGCCCCGGAGATTTTGGAGACAGGGCAGGTAAACTTAAAAATCGTCCAACCGGTGAGACGCAATACGGTATACTTTTAAAAATTAACGTTTCCGCAAACGGAACGATAATTACAACAACAAAAGACGATGTAATTTCAACTCCGGTTAGAATTTCCAATGTTTGTATAGATGACTTAAACTTTCCATGCAATTCACTCCCTGTAAGAATAGGCGTTAAGGCCGGTGCGGTTAATAAAGGAGGAATTAATATTTTTGGAAGCGGGGCCGGCGACTATCCGCAGGATTTATTACTTTCTGTCCTGTATTGAAAATACAATCTGAATTTTACCCAATATTACGCTCAATTATTTTGTATCTGCCGTCCGCTTCCGGCAGGCAGACCGATTCCCATTCAACACGGAGTGCGTCAAGCAATTCCAAAAGCCGCGCGGAAGCGGCTTTTTCGCCCGCTTCGCCTTCCGGAAACACTGCCGCGCCTGAATCTTGCAATTCCACCCATGCGGCATAGCCGCAGGACGAACTTAAGCTTCGCGGAACAGGGATTATTTCGCAGGGCAAACCGCGCTCTTTTGCCTCTGTTTCAAGAAGCAGCGCGGAACTTACCGAATGGAATGTAACAAGAAATCTCATGCTGTTTTATTTTAACCCTGTTGCCCTCAAGTTTTAAGTGCGTAATTTTTATTTGACTTTGCGGTTTTTTCCGTAAAAAACGGCTTGTTAAACAGCGGAATTCTATGTTTTATAACGCAAAAATGCCTGAAAAACTGCCAAAAATAATAAAATTGTTGACCTGTCAGGATAAATTTGATATACCCTTCAGGGGTTTAATTAAAAATGAAGTTTAACTGGAAAAAGAATGCGGCATTATTTTTAACAGGACAGGCGCTGTCGTTTTTTGGAACAATGGTAGTGCAATATGCAATTTTATGGCATATAACGCTTAAAAGCCAGTCTGGAAGCATGATGACTGTTTTTACAATCGCGGGGCTTCTTCCAATGTTTTTTATTTCGCCATTTGCAGGTGTTTGGGCGGACAGGTTTAACCGTAAATATATTATCAATATAGCGGACGGCGCAACAGCATTTTTTAGCCTTGCAGCGGCGGTTTTTATCATACTTGGAATTAATAGTTATGCAATTTTACTGATATGCGCTTTTGTCCGTTCAATTGGACAGGGAGTTCAAACGCCGGCGGTTGGCGCTTTTATTCCGCAAATAATTCCTGAAAAACATTTAACAAAAGTTAATGGATTCCAGGGCAGCATACAGTCATTTGTTACTTTAACCAGCCCTATGTTAAGCGGCGCGTTAATGAGCTTTGCTCCATTGGAGATAATATTTTTTTTGGATGTTATTACAGCGCTTATTGGAATAAGCATAGTGTTCTTTTTTGTAAAAATTCCGGAAAAAGAATTTTTGAATGGCGCGCAGGAACCGAATAGCGCGCATGAACCGGCGCTCGCCTTGGAACCGAATGGCGCACATGAACCGGCGCTTGCGCAGAAATTGTCCACGCAGGAACCGGCGCTTGCGCTGGAAAAAGCAAACAACACGGCGTATTTTTATGATTTAAAAGAAGGCGTAAAGTATATAAGAAAACACAAATTCATATTGAGAATGATAGTTGTTTCTGCGTTTTTTCTTTTTCTTATTGCGCCCGCCGCGTTTTTAACTCCGCTTCAGGTAACAAGAAATTTTGGGCAGGAGGTATGGCGGCTTTCCGCCATAGAGATTAGCTTTTCTGCCGGAATGATGGCCGGCGGCGTTTTAATAGGAATTTGGGGCGGTTTTAAAAACCGCATACACACAATGGCGTTTTCGTGCCTTATGTGCGGAGTGCTTACTGCCGGTCTGGGGCTTGTTCCCAGCTTTTGGCTTTACCTTGTTATTATGCTTTTGGAAGGTATTTCGCTGCCGCTCTACAATGCGCCTTCGATGGTTTTACTGCAAACCGTTGTAGAGCCGGCTTTTATGGGAAGGGTCATTTCGGTTTTTACCATGGTGTCGAGTACGGTAATGCCTATGGGAATGGTGCTTTTCGGGCCGGCCGCCGACATTGTTTCGATAGACTTAATTCTTGTTGTTACCGGATTGCTTTCGGCTTTAACAGCCATTCCCATGCTGGCAAGCAGAACGCTTTTAAGGGCGGGCGCGGGCGCTATTTAGAAATTGGCTTTAGTCAAAGCAGCGCCGCCCGTTTAAAACAGGCTTATCGGTTTAAAAGCTTTAAAAAAGACAGAAAAAATACGCTAAAAAAACAAAAATAACGCCTAAAGGCGTACGACTCTTGAAATTTATGCCGATATAAAGTTATATAAGAATATGTTTTCGCGTCAGCACCGGTTTGATTATTCTATACGAGCAAAGCGGCGGCAAAAGCTGCAAGTTGCAGGAGGTATTGCTTTAATTATTGTAGTTGTTGCCGGTATTGTGTTCTTTTCCGGAGGACGAGAACAGGACAATTATAATCAACGCGATATTGCGCGTTTGTGGCGTGAAGGTGCATATCTTTCTGTGTTTGAATTTAGCGAAAAGGAACTTCAAAAAGACCCGATGGACTTTTTTTTACTTATGGTGCATGGATTTTCGGCGTATCAAATTGCTGTGGCGCAGATAAACGCATTTGAGCGGCTTTCTTATATAGACCGTTCTATTTGGGCGTTAAGAAAGGCCCAATTAACAAAGCAGGGAGAACATGACGCCAGAATAAAATATGCGCTTGGCAGGGCTTATCATTACAAAGGCGCTGAATACGCCGAGCTTTGCATACAATACCTGGAAGACGCCCGTTTGGCGGATTACAAGGCGGAAGATATACCTCAATTTTTGGGTTTGTCTTATGCGCAGGTACACGACTGGGAAAGAAGTATAGCCGCTTTTTCCGAAGCGCTTAATTCCGAAACAGAAAACGGCCCTTCCGACCTGCTGTTGCTTGCCATTTCGCGTTCTTATATTGAAATGAAAGACAGGGCTTCGGCCAAGCCTTATATTATGCGCGCCATAGAACTATCCAAAGATTGGTCAACAATTTCAAAGGCGCGGCTTCTGCTCGCAGGCGCGCTTATGGACGATGGCGATTTTAATGGCGCGGAAGCGCAAATCCGCACGGTGCTGTCTGAAGGGGGCGAAAACGCCGAAGCGCACTTCAGGCTTGGAGTGCTTTATGAAATGCGGAACGATTATTATCGCGCGCGCGCGGAATGGCGGCGGGCGTTTAACCTTGATCCGGATTATATTCCGGTTCGAGAAAAGCTTAATTTGTAGCAGTTTTGTCCGGAAGCATGCGGGGCGTGTAAGGCGGGCATCTTGTAAGGAGATAGAATGTTTGGGTTTAAGGCATCTGATATTGGTATTGATTTGGGTACTTGTAATACGCTGATTTACATCCGCGGTAAAGGAATTGTTGTAGACGAGCCTTCTGTTGTTGCCGTTGAACGCGGCACAAAAAAGGTTATGGCTGTAGGCGAGGATGCCAAGAAAATGCTCTGGAAAACGCCGGAAAACATAATTGCCATACGTCCGATGCGTGACGGCGTTATTGCCGACCTTGAGTCTACAGAAAAAATGATTCGTCATTTTATTGGCAAGGCGCTGCCGCGTTACAGGTTTATAAGACCGCGCATGATAATAGGCATACCCTCCTGCATAACCGAAGTTGAAAAACGCGCTGTTGAAGAGAGCGCGTATAAGGCGGGAGCAAGAGATGTGCTTGTTATCGAAGAAAGCCGCGCTGCCGCTATAGGCGCGAATATACCGATTTTTGAACCGGCCGGCCACATGATTTGCGATATTGGAGGCGGTACAACAGAAATTTCTGTTATTTCGCTTGGCGGCATGGTTGTAACACGGGCGATACGGCTTGGCGGTGATGAATTTGACGATGCAATTATAAAACACGTCCGCGGCGTTCATAATCTTATAATTGGCGAGCAGACTGCGGAACGGCTAAAAATGGAAATTGGCAACGCCGCGCCTGATAAAACAATAGAAAAAGTTGAAATAAAAGGCGGCGATGCCATAACCGGCCTGCCGCGCCGTCTGGAAATAGACAGTGTTGAAGTTCGCGAAGCCTTAAAAGACCCGATTACACAAATTATAGACGAAATTAAAATTACACTTGGCCAGACGCCGCCTGAACTTGCCGCCGACATCGTAGAACAGGGGATTGTTATGACGGGAGGCGGTTCACTTTTGAAGGGGCTGCCAAAGCTTATCTCTAAAGAAACCGGAGTTCCGGTTATTTTAGCGGAAAATCCGCTTGAATGTGTGGCGCTTGGCGCAGGCAAATATTTTGATATAGTGCATGGTTTTGATTCCGCACGCTCTGTTTACGATGGGCTTAACACATAGCGATTGCGCCGGACGCTATCCGGCCATTTTTGAAGAGCGCGGTTTTTTGCGCCGGCAGCGCCGGTTAAAATTCGCAATAAGCGGTAAATCATAATTTTGGGACAGCGCGGTGTTTAAGGACTATTCAGTTGAAACGTTTTGATTTTAACAACAAACGAAAGCTTGGCGCGGACACCTACGTTTTTGCCGCGCTGTTTTTTGTTTCATTTTCGCTTTTGCTGTTTTCAACTAGAAGTTTTGTTATTGATATACGCGATACAGGGCTTTCTGTGTTTTCCGGTGTGCGCGGAGGCGTTCATTCAATAAGTTCTTTTTTTGTTCGTACGGTAAACTCTGTAAGCGAACTAAGCGCACTGCGCGAAAAACACAATGAACTTTTGAACCGCATGACACGTTACGAAGAACTTGAACGCAACGCCGCCGAAATTCAGCAGGAAAATTACCGTCTGCGCGAACAGCTCGGATTTTCCAAAACTCTTGTTTATAAACATATTCCTGCCGAAATAATAGGCCGCGACCCTGATAACCTGTTTCAAACACTGGTTATAAACAAGGGGCAGAGGCATGGCGTAAAAAAAGATATGCCGGTAATTGCATACCAGGGCGGAGTTGAAGCGCTTACCGGAAAAATTGTGCAGGCGGCGCAGTTTGAAAGTCTTGTAATGCCGCTTTATGACGAGCGCTGTTTTGTTGCCGCGCGTTTTGCTCAAAGCCGCTATGAAGGCATAGTCGCCGGTAAAGGCGACAGAATAAAACCGCTTTTAATGCAAAGCATAGACAGGCGGGCAAAAGAGGCGGTTCAACGCGGCGATGTAATTATTAGCTCCGGTCTTGGCGGGGTTTACCCCGCAGGCATTGCAATAGGCCGTGTAAACAACATTCTTTCTTCCGAACCGGGAACGGCGCTTGAAGTTGAACTTGAACCGGCCATTAATTTTTCTAAACTTGAATATGTTTTTGTAATAGATATAAATATTCAAAGCCAGGCTCAAACTCAAACTGAACCTCAAGCTCAGGTTCAGATTCAAACTGAAGTTCAAGCTCAAAGCCAGGTTCAGCCTCAGGTTCAAAGACAAACTCAAGCTCAGGTTGAACCCCAGGCGCAGCAACAGGTTCAAGCCCGGACACAAACACGGACTCAAACTCAAACTAGAGTTCAAACGCAGCCTCAGGTTCAGCCTCAGGTTCAAACCCAAGTCCAGCCGCAGGTTCAAGCGCAACCGCAGGTTCAACCTCAGGTTGAATTCCAGGCTCAAAACGAAAGCGAAGAGGAATAACACGCCCTAAAACGGCCGCGCGGGAACACGCGGAGGCGGAATAACGCGGCGGCGGAATTAAGCGCCTTATGGCCGCTGTATTAGAAATTCATTTATTTTGATTCGGAACAATCAGGATTAATACACGCTTTGTGCCTTCCGCTGCGTTTATCTGATTTTTCTACAAGAAACCAGCCGCATTTTGGGCAATTCTGCGCTGTAGGTTTGAATTGCGTTAAAAAATCACATTCAGGGTATTTTGCGCAGCCATAGAACTTTTTGCGCCGGCCCTTTTTTGATTTTCGCTCGACAACATCGCCGCCGCATTTTGGGCATTTTGCTACAGGAATCGACTTTGCGTTCCGGCAGGCGGGAAAACCCGAACAGGCAAGAAAGTAGCCAAAACGGCCAAGCTTTTTTAGCATGGGTTTTCCGCATTTATCGCAAACTTCGTTTGTTACTTCGTCAAAACTGCCTTTTTGAGATTCAAGCGTCTGCGACACCATATCGACTTTTGCTTTAAAAGGGGTGTAGAACATTCGTATCATATCTGCCCACTCGCGCCCCTTTTCTTCAACTTCGTCCAACAGAGTTTCCATAGACGCGGTAAAATCTGTGTCAACCACATCTCCAAAGTTTTCTACAAGCATATCGCAAATGCATTTCCCAAGCGTTGTAGGAACAAGTTGTTTGTTTGACCTTTGAACATAGTATCTATCCATTAAAAGAGAAATTGTTGGCGCGTAAGTTGATGGCCGCCCTATGCCCTTTTCTTCAAGCGTTTTAACGATTGTTGCGTCCGTAAAACGCGGCGGCCCCTGCGTCCAGTGCTGTTCACTTTTAAAATTCGGGGATTCAAGCGTTTCGCCTTCGCTAACCGGCGGAAAGGCCCCGCCGCGTTCATCTTTGCCGGCAAGCAGAAAAAGCGCCTTAAAAAAGCCCTGCTCCACGACCTGTGTTCCCGCAGCGCGAAACAGCGCTTTTCCGGCGCTAATATCCGCGCTTAAAGTTTTGGTTTTTGCCGGCTTCATCTGGCTTGATATAAAACGCTCCCAAATTAGCGAATATAGACGCTCCTCATCTTTGGCCAAAAAAGGTTTAACGTATTCAGGCGTGTAAGAAGGATATGTTGGCCGTATCGCCTCGTGCGCATCCTGGGCGGTTTTGCTTGTAGAGTAAAAGTTTGGTTTTTCGGGCAGACATTCAGGGTAGGTTTTTGAAATAAAGCTGCGCGCTTCGGCAAGCGCCACATTTGAAATTCGCACGCTGTCTGTACGCATATAAGTTATAAGCCCGACCCGCGACTTGCCTACATTTACGCCTTCGTATAAGCGCTGCGCTACCTGCATGGTTTTTTTGCTGACCCAGCCAAGCCGGTTTGCCGCCGTTTGTTGCAGCATGGAAGTTGTAAATGGAGGTTTGGGGCGCACCGTTTTATCGACTTCGCGTATTTCGGTAACCTTGAATTCCTCGCCTTTTAAAACTTCAATTATGCTGTTTACCTCCGCTTCTGTTTTTAGATTCGCTTTTTCGCCATTCCAGTTTATTAAGGCGGCGGAAAATACTTTTCTTTGTTTGCGAAATTCGGCGTCAAGGCTCCAGTATTCTTCCGGGACAAACGCTTCAACTTCTTTTTCGCGTTCGCAAATCAACCTTAGCGCCACAGATTGCACTCTGCCGGCGGAGAGCCCGCTTTTTACCTTTTTCCACAAAAGCGGCGAAAGATTGTAGCCAACAAGCCTGTCCAGCACACGCCGCGCCTTTTGCGCGTTTACCTTTGCGTCGTCTATGGAAGAGGGTTTTTCAATTGCCTCTTTAATTGCCTGCGGTGTAATTTCGTTAAAACTTATCCGCGAAACAGACAAACCGGTGTTTTTTTGCGTAATAGCGTTGTGCAGGTGCCATGCTATGGCCTCGCCTTCACGGTCATTATCAGAGGCGAGCAGCACAGCGGCGGAGTTTCCGGCAGCTTTTTGCAGCTCTTGCAAGAGTTTGGCGCGTCCGCGCACGGTTATATATTCAGGTTCGAAATTGTTTTCTACATTGATTGCCATGCGTGATTTTGGCAAATCAATAAGATGACCCATAGACGCTTTTACCGTATAAGACGAACCAAGATATTTTTCTATAGTTTTTGCCTTTGCGGGTGATTCAACAATCACAAGCGTCTTTTTTTTTGTGGCCGGCTTTTTTTTTGCCGTCCTGGATTTTGCCGCGTTTTTTGCAGTTGCCATATAACCTTCTCCCAAAACGGCTACAGTATAGCAAAGTGTATTGTTATTGGCGAGTACCGTACTGCAGCCTTGTTTGCGCGCGCCGAGCGGCAGCTCAAGACCTGCGAAACCGCGTTGCAGTTTAGCGGGCGGCCGGCGTTGGCGCAGCACGCCGGGGCGCGGCATACGCGCCACGCGCGGACGGTGGCCGGCGGTGTTTGCGCCCCACACTGCTTAAGCTCTGCGCCGGGGCGCGGCATACGCCGCCACGCGTGGACGGTGGCCGGCGGTGTTTGCGCTCCACACTGCTTAAGCTCTGCGCCGGGGCGCGTATGCCGCGTGAAAAAAAGAACCCGCCGCAAGGCGGGTTCTTTGTCTGCCATGTGTTTGCCAACAGCGATAAGGCCGTTTAGAACACCTGGGTAATTATAAGTTTACCGTTGCCGGCCTGTGCGCCGTTGCCGTAGTGAACCTGGCATTCGAAGCCGCCTGCGCCGGTTTTGGCATAGCCTGAACCGCCGCCACCGCCGCCGCCTACGTAAAGTTTGCCGCCGCCGCCGCCGCTTCCGTTACGGTAACCGGTTCCGCCGCCTGCGCCGCCGCCGCCGCCCTCATAATAATTAGTACCACCAAAACTACCCAAAAGACCTGAAGTTCCATTTCCGCCGCTTGTGTTTCCGCCTGAGCCGCCTGTTCCGGCCGCGCCTGAAGATTGTTTGTCGTTATTGTGAGATGCGGCGCTTCCATTGGACGGCGACCCGCCTGCACCGCCGCCTACTCCGCCCGCGGTGCCTGCAGCGCCATTCGAAGTAGAAGTTCCGGATGTGTACGTCC
Source organism: Spirochaetaceae bacterium (assembly GCA_031256815.1). Classification (GTDB taxonomy): domain Bacteria; phylum Spirochaetota; class Spirochaetia; order Treponematales; family Breznakiellaceae; genus JAIRPU01. The sequence continues at coordinate 2,266 of JAIRPU010000108.1, read as the reverse complement.
CGCCGCCTGCGCCACCTCCGCCGCCGGCTATGATGAGCATTTCACTGCCTTTAAGCACACCCGAGAGACCTCCGCCTGCGCCGCCGTCTGCGGCTTTACCGTTGTTCTGTTCCGCTTTAGCGCCGCCGGCTCCGCCACCGCCTTGAGCGCCTATTTTTAGAGTAAGCACATCTCCGGCGTTAAACGCGATTCGCTGGCCGAAACTGCGGCCGCCTTTGCCGCCAACGCCGGCTGCACCGCTGCCCATGGCAGCGCTGTTGTTTCCCTGAGCGCCCCAAACTTCAATATTGTAGTAGCCGGTTACAGGCACCGTCCATGTTTCTTCGGCTGGGGCGGTTTTTGTTATGGTTGATGTGCGCCACCTGGCGTAAAGTGTAACATTATACTTTGTTGTATAAGAACTGCCTGCCGCGTAGTTTCCTCCCGTGCCGTCCGGCTTCATGTTCCAGCCGTCAAAGAAAGTCCCGGACTTGGGAGTTAAACCTGAGGATGAGGCAAGCGTTACGCTTGTATTTGCCGCCGCCGTTACAGTCGCCGGTTTTGTTCCTGAACCGCCGTTTAAGTCGTAGGTTATGGATACATTCCCGGCCGGAAGCGGCCCAACGGTGAACGCGGGAACGCAGCCTTGAACAGACAAAGCGTCGCCAGTGACTATCATCCCCTGCCAGACAGAAGTAAAGCGACCATAACCATCTGGTACAGCGCCTGACTGTGGACTGCCCGTAGAATAGGAATCATCTTTTTTCCGTTTTTCGTTGCTGTCGTAATATGCAAAACGCCCCTGGTTATCGTCATTTTCGTATACGCTGCCCGCCGATCCACTCATCTCCCATTCGGTAGGCAGATAGAGTTTGTCGCTTATAAGGTCTGCATCGGTAGGCCCGCCTTCCACCGCTCCGTTGGTTCCGCCCCTGTTCGCTATCATGCGGTTTACTTCCCACAACGCGCCTTCCGGCACTCCGGCATTCTTCAACGCCGACCAGTAGTTTCCTGAACCTGTTACGCCGGCTACAGGGAAAATGTATTTGCGTATTTCGCTTCCCTTATAACCATTTCTATCGGTACTGGTCGCCTCAATGCGAGCGCGTCCGGGGACGCCCTTAAAGTGGAATACAAGGTGCGCCAGATTTGTGCCGTTACCGTTCTTGCCATAGTAGGGATTTATACCGACGACCATAACGCGCAGTCTATCGTCCCCCGCGTCCGTGTTTGTAATTTTGACCGCGCCGCCGTTGCCGTTATATGCGCTAACCTCAAGCGACTTTAAGTTTACATAATCGCCAAACTCGATACCGCCAAGCCCATCTGCGGGGTTTACATTTGACGCGCTCTGCGTTTTTAAATAAGTCTGAATAGCGTTAAATGTATCGGTAACTTCCTTTGCCGTTATGCCGGAAATCGCGTAGCCGGGTTGCTTTATTCCGAACTTTATCATTAAATCCGGACTGTTTGCGCTCCACTTTGCATAGAAAGTCTTGTCGCCGTTTGTTCCCTTTGTTATCTGGGTAACGGCGCTTCCCGTAAAAGTCGAAGATTCATACCAGCCTGCGAAGAGGCATCCCTTAAACGTTGGAACCGGCAGGTTGAACGTATTTGTTTCTGATGTATAAGTTGTTACAGCGTTTGCGCCTTGCGTACCGCCGTTGAGGTTGTAGGTTATGCTGTAATCAGCCGACTTCCACTGTGCATAAAGTGTAACCGTCCCGTTATTTGAGGGCGGGTCTATGTCCACAGTAGCTTTGTCGGCGTAATTAATCCCGCCTGTGCCTGAACTTACCGTACTCCAGTTGCTAAAAATAAGACCGGCCTTTGTATAGGCATTAGCGGTAAGCACAAAAGAGGTTCCATAAGTCTTACCGGTTTGGTCGGCCATATTCCCCGTGCCGCCGTTGGCATCAAATTTAACCGTATACTTTGGCGGTTTTAGAGTTACAGTCTTTGTGCCGGACCTGATTGTGTCGGCTGTGGAAGTTGCTTTTACTGTAACAGCCGTGTTTTGAGTTACAGATTTTGTATTCTTTAACACTCCGCCTATCATAGTTACATTGGTGTTAGGCTCAACGCTCCAGTTTACACTTTGATTAACCGCGTTTGTAGACGCAGTGTAAGTTGCTGAACCATCTTTGGATAGTTCAGTTACGCTTCCATTTACGGTTACATCAAGCGGTTTTAGATTTACATTTAACTCGTCTTTTGCATTGGCTCCTGTTACATTGGACTTTGCCTTTATCGTGTAGGTAGCTTGCGATGATACACCCGGCTTTGC
>JAIRPU010000078.1 GCA_031256815.1 Spirochaetaceae bacterium | reverse complement strand
TCTAATGGAGGATTTATGACGATATCCGAGATGTTTGGACAAAGCGCGGTTCTTGCGCTTTTAGGCATGGGAGTTGTATTTTGCTTTCTTGCCATTTTAATAGTATGCGTAACGGTTACAGGCAAGTTAATTCACGCTTTGGGTCTGGATAAAGAGAATCCGCCTAAAACTGCAACAGCGGCCGCTTCCGGCAGGCAGGAACCGGTCGTTGCTGCCATAAGCGCCGCTGTAAAAGCGTATCGCGGAGAATAATACTTCAAATATTTAAACCGGCAAGCACAATTAAAATCTCAATCGGGCTTCCGGTAACAAATACCATTTTTATAGGAGATACATAAATGGCAAAAATTAAAATTACGGATTTGATTCTGCGGGATGCTCATCAGTCGCTCATCGCTACGCGTATGACCACAGAGGATATGCTTCCTGCATGCGCAAAACTCGATAAAGCCGGATTTTGGGCGCTTGAAGCATGGGGCGGCGCTACATTTGACTCTTGTATTCGTTTTTTAAACGAAGACCCATGGGAGCGATTGAGAAAACTCCATGCGGCGCTTCCAAAAACACCGATTATGATGTTACTTCGCGGGCAAAATCTTCTGGGATACCGCCATTATGCGGATGACGTTGTTGATAAATTTGTTGAAGCATCGGCGAAAAACGGTATAGGCGTCTTCAGGATATTTGACGCGTGTAACGACCCCCGCAATCTTCAACGGGCGGCGCAGGCTGCAAAAAAAACCGGAAAGCACGTTCAAATGGCTATTTCATACGCCACAACTCCGTATCACACAAAGGAAGTTTATGCTGACCTTGCTAAAAAATATGCGGATTTTGGAGCCGATTCAATCTGTATTAAGGATATGTCCGGCCTTTTAAAACCATACGAGACCTACGATCTTGTTAAAGCGATAAAAACAAAGGTTAGTATTCCAATAGAGATTCACTCACACGCCACAACAGGGCTTTCCGTTGCGACCCTTATAAAAGCCGCCGAAGCGGGAGCAGAAATTCTTGATACGACAATTTCATCTATGGCGATGGGAACCAGCCACAGCCCGACAGAAACCGTAGTTGAGGCGTTTCGCGGTACAGAGTTTGATACGGGGCTTGATACTGTCCAGCTTTTGGAAATTGCCGCGCACTTCCGTGAAGCGCGTAAAAAATACGCCAAATTTGAATCCAGTTTTTTAGGCGCGGATACGCGGATTTTGGTATCGCAGGTTCCTGGCGGAATGCTTTCTAACCTTGAAAATCAGCTTAAAGAGCAGGGCGCGTCTGATAAAATTGACGCGGTGCTTAAAGAGATTGCCGAGGTGCAAAAAGACTGCGGTTATATACCTCTTGTTACGCCTACAAGCCAGATTGTGGGAACACAGGCTGTATTTAACGTGCTTTTTGGACGTTATTCAAAAATTACGGCCGAAACTGCCGATCTTGTTACCGGACGTTATGGCGCTACACCAGCTGAAGTGAACGCCGAATTGCGTAAAAAAGCGCTTGCACAAATGAAATATGATGAAGCTTTGACTTGCCGTCCGGCGGATAAAATTGCAAATGAATTTAATAAAATTGCCGAAGAAGCAAAAAAAGCGGGCGCAAAAAATGATGAAGACGCGCTTACTTACGCGATGTTCCCAAAAGTTGCGCCAGATTTCTTTAAAAACCGCGATAACGGACCGGTAAAATCCTCCAGTTTTGCGGTAAAACCGGCAAGCGCCGCCGGCGCGTCAGGCTCAAGCGGCAGCGCCTCTGCGTATGTGGTAAATGTAAACGGTTCTGACTACCATGTTTCTGTTCGTCCGGAAGGCACAATGGCAATAGCGCCTGCTTCCGGCGCGGCTCCAGCTCAGTCGGCGGCGCCGGCTGCTGCAGGCGGCGGTACAACTATAAACGCTCCGGTTGCCGGCACGATTCTAAAACACGCTGTCGCAGAAGGAACTCAAGTTGCGTCCGGTGATACGGTTATTATCATTGAATCGATGAAAATGGAGCTTGAAATTAAGTCTACTGCTGCCGGAAAAGTGCGCTTTCTTGTGCAAACCGGAACAGCGGTGCAGGCACAGCAGCCGGTTGCGCAAGTTGGTTAGACGACAAAACCGTATCGCCACTCTTGCCCATTACGCTTAAGCAGCGCCGTAAAGAGGTCTCCGCAAAACAACGCGGCCGTCTCTGATTCCGGCATGGTAACACCGTTTAGTATGCTGCCAAGCGGTTTACCGTGCTTAAGCGCCGCCTGCGCCTGTTCTTTTACGCAGGCGCAGGCAATCCCTGCAATCGAAAAAAAAATTTTGTCTACAGGGAGCTGCGCAGCGCGGATTTCATCCTGTGACGCTCCGCCATCTTTTGATATAAAAACGGCGTCTTTTAATGAAAATCGCCCAATATCTGACCTAAGCAGGCTTTTAAGGTAACCGTATGTTCCCGCGGCAAGCGCAATATCCCGCGCCAGCGCACGAATATAAGTGCCGCTTGAACACCTGACTTTTATTGAAGCCGAACAAACTCCCCCGCTCTCCCCCAGCGTCCAGTCGTTAAGTTTTAATTCATAAATACTAACAGAACGCGGCGCTAATACGGCGGGTTCTCCAGCGCGGGCAAATTCATAAGCCCGTTTGCCTTTTATATGCAAAGCAGAAAACGCAGGCGGCGTCTGTAAAAAATTGCCGCAAAAACGCGGCAGCGCGTCTTTTAAAACGGCAGGTTCGGGAAGCGGCGCGCGCGCTGTTACATTTCCTGTAAGGTCGAGCGTATCTGTTTCTTCTCCAAAGCAAATAACAGCCTCATATTGTTTTTCGGCAGCGCAAATAAATGAACTGAGCTTTAAGGCGCTGCCTGTAAGCGCTATAAGCAATCCGCTTGCAAAAGGGTCAAGTGTACCGGTATGCCCAACTTTTTTTGTTTGAAGTGCCCGTTTTACCGGATAAAGCGCTTCAAATGATGAAATTCCAACCGCTTTATTTAATAAAAGATAGCCGCCGTTCATAAATTAAAAATAAACACGCTTATTCCCAAAATCGCGGTATAAATGGAAAATCCATATAGCGGTCGGCGCTGAACAATACCAAGCATGAATTTTACAGCAAAAAAACCGGTTACAACGGCGGCTATGGTACCAGCCGCTGTTGGCAGAGGCGCAGGCAGGGTTTGATTTTGAAAACTGTCTTTTAATTCAAAAACAAGCGCTCCAAGTATTGCAGGAATAGAGAGTAAAAAAGAAAATTTGGCCGCAAAACCTCTTTCAAACCGGCAGCCAAGCGCTCCGGCAAGTGTCCAACCGGAGCGTGAAATACCTGGTAAAACAGCAATTCCCTGTAAAAGCCCGATTAAAACCGCGTCAAAAATACCAGGCTGCTTTTTGCTTAATGCGCGCTGCGAAAGCCGTTCCGCAATAAAAAGCGCCATAGATGTAAGTAAAAATGCGCATCCTAAAAAAACGCTTGACCCAAACGTCAATTCAAGCAAAGATTTTTCAGGCTCTCCAATTTTTATTATTTTAAATCCGAATGCAAGCACTGCGGTCATTACTGTTGCAATAATTAAAAAAAGAGTTGTTTTTTGAAAAGGATGCCGCAATAAATCAAAAATATCACGGCGCAGAACTACGCAAACTGCGGCAAGCGTTCCACAGTGCAGACAAATATCAAAAAACAGCGCCGGGTCATTAAAGCCAAATAAACGCTGCGCAATAACAAGGTGGCCGGAGCTGCTAACCGGTAAAAACTCTGTTATTCCCTGTAAAACACCAAAAAAAACCGCTTCCAAAAAGCTCAATTAGCTCTCCTTTAAATTTTATCGCCATTAATATTTTTTACAACAGATTCTATTTTTTGGTTACATTCGTTTATGTCAAAATAATTTACGTTAAAATCAGAACCAAGTTTTAACTTTGCATATTTTCGTTCAGTTTCCATAGTGGAATCAATAGCGTCAATCAGGCGGCGAAAGCACACGGGGCCTTCAAGTGTCTCAGGCGGCGGCGCATTTTCACCATCAATACATCGCACAACTTCATTTTTAACAGCGTTATGAACTACCATTATAATTATTTTTATATTCCAAAAAGTTCCATATTCATAGTTTACTTCAGAAAGCCCGTTTACAGATAAGTCTAAAATACAAAGCGCTTCTTTTAACTTTTTTTCTTCATCAAGAAATTCAGCTTTACAGGGAACATCAGAACTAAACCGGTGCGCGTAAAGTTCATTCCAGCCAAAAAGAGATTGAATAATTTTGTGCAGTTCATTCAATTTTAATGTTTGAGGAAGAACTACCCTTCGCCAGACAGCTGTTCCCCCTATGCTGATTTGAACCATTCTCCAGATTAATTCAGGCGGAATTTCGCTATGAACAAGCGATATATTGCTGTGCCTGTAATTATCCAGCGAACTTTCTATTGCTTCACGAATTTCATCAAAAGTTTCCGTCATACCTTCCAGTGAACTTTCTACAGAAAACGCTTCATCTTCTGTAAGCGCTTTATCATCATTGTAAACATCTTCAAGGACAGAGGCTATGTGCCCTTGAATCTGCGAAAGTGTTACAAAAGTATGTTTTGGCAGCCATGTTTTATCGAAATCGCCCTTTAAAAGCCTTGACGCTAAATCAATTATTGCGGTATGCAAATCGCTTGCGCGCCGTCTTATAGGTCCGCTCAGACGGTCTTTGAACACAGAGTAACCTTGTTTAAATAAATTAAATGCTTCCAAAATATAACCGGCAATTATTTCGATTTTCCAGCGGCTCATCTTAACAGAACCAGGTATAATGCGTTCAATTATATTCCGGAAATTGGTTTCTTTACGGTAAAGGGCATCGTAAATATAAGCTTGAACCACAAATTCAGAAACCGGAATATTGTAAGCAAAAAGTATTTTTTCCAAAGCGGTCTGGTCGCTCTGTGTTTGAATTCCTTTAATACTGGTATAGTCCGGTATTTCTCTTCCGGCAAACCAAAAACGGGTTTCTATGCCAAAAGGGACAGCCTCTACTCTATCGCTAATTTCAAAAAGAAAATAATCCAGCGGCCATGCAGGGACATTTTTTATACGCGCGCCGCCCAGATAATACGCCCACGCAATCTGCTCCTCTATATTGGCGCATGCACCCATCTTGTTAAACGAGGCGCAAAATGCTGCTTCGGCAGTATTTTTCCATTCAAGCAGTTCGTCTTTACTCCAATCATCCAGAGATTGACGTTCAATTGAAAAAGTTACATTTCGCCAGTCAGTCACCGTAAGCAGAATGAGGTCTCCTGGAACAAAACCTGTTTCTCTGTAGAAAACAGATAAATTAAATGTGCTTATATTTACTTCATCCGGCTCATCGTATATTGCGTTGTTATAGGCATTCTCATTTGTTTTATTTTCGCGGGCAAGATACTGCGGTAAAAACTCGTCGCCATACAGTGAATAATAAGGCGACAAGTCTTCAGGCGAGGCCTCTGTGTTTTCACGCGGGACTTCTATGCCATTCCAGATACATCTATAATCTTTTTGCTGCAGCGCAGGATTCCCAAAAGGAATAAAACGGTGACCGGGAATTAAAATTCCGTTTGCTATTTCGTCTTTGGACGGACGAATTACAAATTTTGCTCCTGAAAAACAGCCTACGCGTGTAACCCACTTGTTTGGGCCGGCATCAAACGCAAGCCGGTGCGAGTTAATAAGTTTTACAATTTCTGTAGAAAGACTGCTGTAATGCGAACTGTCTTTTGAACGAACAAACGAACTTACCTCTTTAATTGTAAAAGGCTCTTTGTGTTCCATTAGAAATTCATAAAACGCTTCTTCCTGAACTTCGTTCATTATTAAATTATAACACAAAAACAAACGCCTTGCCATACCGTCTATATGTTTTTTAATCAGATATTTCCGCCTGTATGCTTTAGTTTGGCTGCGGTACTTGATAATTGAATGTTTATATATTAGGAATACGGTATGAATCTTTATGAAAAGCCTGATTTTTGGTCGCAAAAAGCACATAAAGAAGGCTATCCGGCGCGTTCCGTGTATAAACTTGAAGAGATTCTGCGCAAATTCCCCATGCTGCTGCCGGCAAAGAGAGCTGTGGTATACGCGCTTGATTTGGGTGCCGCTCCTGGAAGCTGGAGTTTGTATTTGTGGAGAAACTTTACTGTCCGGCTAACCGCCTGTGATTTGAATCCTCTGGATTCGGCTGCTCTTGCCCTTGCACAGAACAAAAAAAACAATCCAAATACAGATTTTACCTTTATTCAGGGGGATTTTTGCGCTCCGGATATTGAAGCGCGGCTTATGGCGTCAGGCCCCTACAATCTTATTTTAAGCGATGCTGCCCCCTCAACAAGCGGCAATCATTCGCTTGACAGCCTGCGCTCACATGAAATTGCAGAAACAGCGCTGCGCTACGCTCAAACTTGTTTAAAAGAAGGCGGCGGCATTGTTATAAAAATTTTTCAAGGTGCGGGAAGCGCCGCGCTGTTTGCAAAAATGCGCGGTCTTTTTACAAATGTAAAAAGTTTTAAGCCGCAAGCCTGCCGCGCAAATTCTGTGGAAACATATTTTACAGGGATAAAACGCCTGTCCCCCTTCCAAACGCTCTCACCTGACAAATCCAATACGTAAAAAAATGGCGAATACCTGTAGTTAAACATTGATTTTTCTTTATGGCTTGAAAAAATAGTCATTATAATAAATAATACCTGATAAATGGAGTTATATATGGCAAAAGAATTAAACATAGGACTTATTGGCGCCGGACGAATTGGTAAACTTCACGGCAGAAACATTAACAGTTTTGTTTCCGGTGCAAAAGTGTCCTGCCTTGCGGAAACTTTTTTAAACGACGAGCATAGAGCCTGGGCGCTTGAAAACGGTATATCAAAAACCACAAAAAATCCTGATGATATTTTTGCGGATAAATCTATCGACGCGGTTTTTATTTGTTCACCAACAGAAACGCATATTGAATTTATCATAAAAGCGGCGGAAACAGGCAAGCATATTTTTTGTGAAAAGCCTATTCATACAAACATAGAAAAAATAAACACTGCGCTTGCAACAGTAAGAAAAGCAGGCGTTAAACTGCAAATAGGTTTTGTGCGCCGTTTTGACCATAACCATAAAAAAGTACGCGATACAGTAGCTTCCGGAAAACTTGGCAGGCCGCACATTGTAAAAATTACATCACGCGATCCGGAAGGGCCGCCTCTAAGTTATATTGCCACATCCGGCGGTATTTTTTTTGATATGACAATTCACGATTTTGATATGGCGCGCTACCTTGCCGGCAGTGAAGTTACGGAAGTTATGGCTTACGGCGCGGTAAACATAGACCAGGATTATAAAAAATACAACGATGTAGATACGGCGCTTATCATGCTGAAATTTGCAAATGGGGCGCTTGGAGTTATTGATAACAGCCGCGCCGCGCATTACGGTTACGACCAGAGAACCGAAGTTCATTGCGACAAAGGCTGTGTGCTTGTTGGAAATGACCTAAACGATACTTCTGTAATAAGCACCGCCGATGGTGTGTTCTGTGAAAAACCAACATGGTTCTTTTTAGAGCGATATAACAACGCCTTTATTGCCGAAGTGGAAGATTTTATTAAAGCAATAATCAACAACACTGAGCCTCCGGTAACGGGTGTAGACGGACTAAAGTCTGTTGAAATCGCCATTGCCGCGGCAAAATCTTTTAAAGAGGGGAAACCTGTTATACTTTAACGCATTTAACAGACGCAAAAAACTCATTTAAGGCATTGTTTTAGCGTCTGCTTAAATGGCGGACGGCAAACTCCATGCTCTGTAATTATTGCCGTAATAAGGCTGTTTGGAGTTACATCAAACGCCGGATTAAACACCTTTATTTCCGGCGGAGCCATTCGTTCTTTATACCACATTTCGGTAATTTCATGCGCCGGACGCTGTTCTATTGGGATGCTCTCTCCAGACTCAATGGCAGTGTCAATCGTTGAAGTTGGCGCGCAAACATAAAACGGGATTTTATAATAATTTGCAAGTATAGCAACGCCAGAAGTTCCGATTTTATTGCAAGCGTCGCCATTGGCGGCAACACGGTCGCAGCCCACAAATACGGCGTTTATCCAGCCTGACTTCATTACCTGTGAAGCCATATTATCACAAATAAGAGTAGTATCTACTCCACGCGCGGCTAACTCAAACGCGGAAAGCCTTGCACCCTGCAAAAGCGGCCTTGTTTCGTCACAAAAAACGCGGAATTTCATTCCTTTTTCGTGCCCAAGATGAACAGGCGAAAGCGCCGTGCCATATTTAACTGTGGCAAGCTGCCCCGCGTTGCAATGCGTTAAAATACCGTCTCCATCTTTTATAAGAGAAAGCGCGTTTTCGCCTATTGCGCGGCAAACGGCAATATCCTCTTCGCGGATTTTAACCGCTTCATCTTTTAGCAGATTTTTTATTTCATCAACATTTTTTTGGGTATTACCAAGCACAACGCGTTCCATACGGTCAAGCGCCCAAAAAAGGTTTACAGCCGTTGGCCGCGCCGAAGCAAGATAGTCTTTTGCCTTTTTAAATTGAATGTAAAAAGAATTATAGTCAGTTGCGCTTATTTCACGAGCTGCAAGATAAACGCCTATTGCCGCGGCAACCCCTATTGCAGGCGCTCCGCGCACCTGTAATAAATATATCGCCTTATGAATATCTTCCTGCTTTGTAAGCGAAAGCATTTCGATTTTGCCAGGAAGCTTTGTCTGGTCAATTATAACCAGCGCGTTTTTTGCTTCGTCAAACGCGACCGTTTCGTTTTTTAAAATATCTGTCATAAAATTAACTTTTAACGCAGTGTAATTCCGGTAATATTTTCCGCCGGCAGCGAAAACACAATCCCTTCCGCCTTGGAAGTAATTCCAAATGATTCGCTTACAGCTTCCATAATCGGCTGCATTTTTTCCCTTTTTGAAAGAATAATTATAATCTCTTTTTCGTCCTGTACCGAAATTCCAAAAAATTTTACAGGCCCTCGGTGCATTAACCCGCGCGCGCTTATTACAGTACCGCCGCCTGCGCCTGCTTTCCGCGCAACACTCATAAATTCTTCACTATAACCCTGATTAAGTATTGCAACAATCAAATCACACTTAGGCTGTTCTGTTTTATCTGTCATAATCTCTCCTTCTGTTTGTATTTTATTTTCTTCTTTGTTCAGACCAAGCGTAACCATGTTTTTTTCTACGCTCTCTTTAAATACTTTTACAATTGGCGCGTTTATGCCTGAAATGGGAATAGAAAAACCTATACCGGCGCCAGGCATATAAAGCCGCATTTTTTCACGCACACATTCCAACAGCGCCGGAACCATTTTCTTTTGTTCAAGACACAGCACTACCGCTTTTTCGCTTTTGCCTATGCCAAGCATATCGAGAATTTCGGAGTTTGCCGTACCTTCGCCTTTGGCGACAAAATGAAACCGGACATTAACATGATTGAAAATCGCGCTAATCTCTTTTATTTTATTCCAGTCAACAATAAGAAAGACAAGCTGCAATACGGGTACGTTATTCATAAATAATGATTTCTCCTGCTTCTTCCGCCGTTAAAATATGATCAAGCGGCCTAGCCTTGGCCGTTTTTATGCGGTATACGAGTCCCATAATTTGAATTACAATTAACGGCGACATTGCTACAAGAGCCACAACGCCGAATGCGTCCTTCATAATATCTCCGCCTGCCCCTTTACATACTCCCATTGCCAAGGGCAGCAAAAATGTAGACGTCATTGGCCCTGAACAAACGCCGCCGGAATCGAATGCAATACCCACAAAAATCTTTGGCACTAAAAACGTTAATATTATTGCCAAAACATAACCAGGTATTAAAATATAAAGAATATCTATTTTTAAAAGAATGCGCGTCATTGTAATACCAAGAGCCGCGGCCATGCCAATCGCAAGCCCTGTAAGCATTGTTTTTTGCGGAATTGCCCCGGAAGAAATTGCCTCTACCTGCTTATTTAAAACATGAACCGCCGGTTCAGCAGCAACGATAAAATAGCCAACCAACATTCCAAAAGGTACGAGAAGCCACTTTAAAGGCGATGCGGCAAGTTCCGCTCCCAAAAATTGCCCTACCGGAATAAAACCGACGTTAACTCCGGTTAAAAACACCACAAGACCTATAAATGTATAAATAAAACCAACGCCAATTCTTTTAACCTGTTTTATTTTGTATCTTTTTGTAAAAAATTGAAAAATCAAAAAAAACACAACAATTGCCGCAAGCGCCTGAACTACATCGCGTACATAATGAGGAAATTCACCTGTAAATTCCATTGCTATAGCACGGGTTGTTTCTGGTGAATGCGCTTCGTTAATTGAAACTGGCGGCGTTTCAGGATTGAATATTATGCCAAGCGCTATAACGGCAAGAATTGGACCAATACTGCAAAGCGATACAAGCCCAAAGCTGTCGTCCTGCGAGCCTTTATCGCCGCGTATAGACGCAACGCCTATTCCAAGCGCAAGTATGAACGGAACTGTCATTGGCCCTGTAGTAACGCCGCCTGAATCGAAGGCAACTGGAATAAAACTTTCCGGCGTCCAAAACAGTACAATAAAAGTAATAGCATAAAAGATTATAAGTAAAATCGAAAGCGGTATTTTAAATACAACGCGCAACACCGCCGCTGTTAAAAAAAGCCCAACGCCTATTCCAACGGTAATAACAAGCACCATGCTTGATTCAATCCAATGCGGAAGCCCTTCAAGGTTAAGCGGAACCTGCCTTGCAAGCACCTGCAAATCCGGTTCCGCTATCGTAATTATAAGCCCAATAACAAACGAAATTACAATAATTACAAAAAGTGAAAAAATCATGCTTATAACACGGCGGACAGGGTGAGAGCTGTCCGCAGGGCGGCCGGAATGCATAAGCTGCGTGCCAATTCCTTCTCCTATCGGCATCATTGACATATCTGCGCCCATTGTAAAAAAACCCATGCCGATTATAAGCAGCGCCGCTCCCAATAAAAACATGAGTATTGTACCGGCTGGTACAGGAACCAAAATTACGCTGCTTACAAGCACAATCGCTGTAATAGGTAATACCGAAGCAAATGCTTCCATGATTTTATCGTAGAGTATTTTATTCATTTCTGTTTTAACATACCTATTTGTTTTTATATTGGTCAAGAGCGGTTTACGCGGCCAGTATTACGGTTAAGTCCGGTTTCAATTAAATCAAAAAACAGATTTTGAACGCGCACTATTATATAAAAACCTCGCAAACAGGGCTTATATTTTTTCACGATACACCTCGCGTTTTAGCAAAAAAAGCACAAGCACAGACCCTTTTGGCAGAATGTAAGGACAGTTAAATTCACCGCCATAGTGACCGGCGTTTACAAGCGTTTTGCGCTCGCCATCAGGAAGAATTGCTTCCAGAGAAGTTTGCATGGGATACGGATTTTCGCTTAACGTATAACTGAAAACACCGTACACTTCACCTTCCTGTAACTCGTTTTTTTGCGCTTCGGTAATGGTTATTTCCGCAATTCGGTTTTCTGAAATTTGTTCTCCGGCGGCCGGAGACTGTGCCGCAACCGTCATAGCTTTCTCGTTTGTGCCGGCGGGCTGTGTATTAAAACGCCAGCGGATTCCGGATTTGCTTATTACCTCAAGCGCGGCTTCAAGCGGCATTCCATTGAGATTTGGCATTTCCACGCTTAGCGCTTCTTCACCGCGGCTTACAACAAGATTAAGCTCTGTTTGAGAAGAAATACCGGTTCCAGGCAGCGGATCCTGTTCAAGTATTGTTCCAACCGGTTTGCTGGAATATTGATATAAAACAGGTGTTTTTATAAAAATTAAAGGCGTTTCTGAAGCGCCAAAAAGCGCCGCAAGTTCACTTCGCACATCATCAAGCTTGCGTCCAACATAATTACCCACATTGCTAATCATTGTTCCCTGACTTACGACGAGGCGGATTTTGCGTCCCGCCTTGACAATTGTTCCTGGAGCGGGGTCTTGTTCGATAATACCGCCGCGTTCAAGCTGTGAATAACGGAGCTGAATACGGGCATCCAGTTCTTTACTCTGCAATTCCATAAGGGAAACAATGATGTCTTTTCCATACACATCGGGAACCATTACTTCTTCAGCGCCGCGAACATTCAAAAAAAAGACAGCAACGGCTACTAAAGTAGAAAAAAGAATTAGCGCGACACAAAACGCAAAAAACGTTACCGGACGCATTGTTATCGCCGGTTTTGAATTTGCAATAGAGTTAACATCAAACTGTTCGTTCTTCATAAGGGATTTTATTCTAGCATATAAATTCATGACTGATAAGCCCGAAAGCCGCAAACCAGGCAAAAAAGAGCGCGATAATCATGCTGCCTGACACATAAATAATGCGTATGTACACACCAGTCAACTCAACATAAAACAGTTCGACCTCCTTTAGTTCTTCCGGGGTTATAGTTGGGCAACGTGTTGAACGTGAATTTCATCCTGAATTTTTTCGCTACGCTATGCCGGAACTACAGGCTTTCATATAATTCCATATTTATTTGAAAATGGTATTACGGTGTCTATCATTAAGTCCGGCCCCACGATAATAGAAACCAT